>CANGJI010000002.1 GCA_947454135.1 Sphingomonadaceae bacterium | reverse complement strand
TCGATCAAGGCCGACAGCCCGGCGGGCAAGTGGCTGATGGAGCACCAGGTCGCCAAGGCGGACTTCAACTCCTACGGCGCGCGCCGCGGCCACCACGAAGTGATGATGCGCGGCACTTTCGCCAACATCCGCATCAAGAACGAGATGGTGCCCGGCATCGAGGGCGGCATGAGCCGCTATGGCGAGGAAGTCGGCGCGATCTACGACGTGGCGATGAAGCACAAGGCCGATGGCACGCCGCTGGTTGTCATCGCCGGCAAGGAATACGGCACCGGCTCCAGCCGCGACTGGGCGGCCAAGGGCACCAACCTGCTCGGCGTGCGTGCGGTGATCGTCGAGAGCTTCGAGCGCATCCACCGCTCGAACCTCGTCGGCATGGGCGTGCTGCCGCTGCAGTTCAAGGACGGCGAGAGCCGCGAGACGCTGGGCCTGACGGGTGACGACAGCTTCACGATCCGCGGCGTGGCCGGTCTCAAGCCGCGTCAGGACGTCGAAGTCGAAGTGACGCGCGCCGATGGCTCGACCTTCACCTTCACCGCGCTGTGCCGCATCGATACCGCCAACGAGCTGGAATACTACCTCAACGGCGGCATCCTGCACTACGTGCTGCGCAACCTGGCGGCCTGACGGCCGCCAGCAGGTGCTGGAATGAGAAAGGGCGGCTCCCCCCGGAGCCGCCCTTTTCTGTTGCCCGCGTTTCCCGTGAAGGGGGCGGCGGCGAAAGCTGGATCGAGCCCGATCTGGCGCCCGATCAGGCCGCCGATCAGGCTGTCGCCTCGCCCTTGTTCCTGAGGCCATAGCGGCGCCGCGCCACGAGGCCGGCTGCGGCCGCGCCGAACAGCAGGAGCATCGAAGGCTCGGGAACTTCGGTCCCGCCGTTGGTCGAGCTCGTGGTGGACGTGCTGCCGCTGCTGCCATTCGAGGAGGACGACGAAGACGTCGAGCTGCTGGTGCTGCTCGACGAGGAGCCACCGGTCGACGACGACGACGAGGAGGAGGATGTGGAAGAAGAGGTCGAGGAGGAGGTCGAGGAGGACGTCGAGGATGAGGTCGACGAGCTGCTCGTCACGTTGCCCGAACTGGTCGAGACGTTGCCCGACGAGGTGCTGACGTTGCCCGAAGACGTGGAGACATTCCCCGAGGAAGTGCTGACATTCCCCGAAGACGTGCTGACATTGCCGGACGAGGTCGAGGTGCTGCTGGTCACCGCGCCCGAGCTGGTCGAGACGTTGCCGCTCGACGTCGAGGTGGAGATATTGCCGCTTGAGGTCGAACCACCGGACGTGGATGTCGAGCCGCCGGAGGTCGATGTCGAACCGCCCGAGGTGGATGTAGAGCCGCCCGAGGTGGAGCCGCCGGACGTGGATGTCGAGGTCGAGCCGGTGCTGGTCGAGGAGACAACCACGCTGCCGCCGCCGCTGCTGCCGCCGCCGAAGAACCCGCCGAAGAACCCGCCGCCGAAGCCGCCGATCCCGCCGCCGCCACTCACGACCGGTGCGGCGCTGCCGCCGCCAGCCGCCTGGGGCGGCATCGGCGCCATGTAGGGCACGGGCGGAGCATAGGCCATCTGCGCCTGGGGAACCTGGCACGACCGGGTCACGGTCGTTACCACCTTGCGCAGGCGGTGGACCGGCCGGCGCTTGGCGACCGGAGCGTAGTGCCGCTTCACCGGCTTGACCTTGATCGGCTTGATGTGATGGATCTCGGCAGAGGACGGCGCTTCCGAAACGTGGACCGCTCCGCCGCCCAGCACTGCACCGCCCGCTGCGCAGGCCGCCAGTTTTGCCAATGCCATCCGAACCGACATGTTTGTTGCTCTCTGTTCCCGTTGGAGAAGGCCTTACCCTGCAAAGGTAGACAAACCCTCTCCTGACAGATCGAACAACGCAGATCACACTTGCTACGGCAATGCCGTTAACCGGTTTTCAGCCCCTCTGGCGGCGCCGATTTGGGTCAAAACGGGGCTTGCGCGCAAGTCTGTGCCAAACTGGAACCGAATTGGCATCGGCAGTTACGCTATCGGCGTTTACCATTAGTCCTCATCGCCGGCGAAAAGGCCGGGCAGATCGGCGGTGGGCGGCGTGAGTCCCAGATGCCGCCAGCCGCGATCGTTGAGGCACCGTCCGCGCGCGGTGCGGGCGACGAGGCCGAGCTGGATCAGATAGGGCTCGATCACGTCCTCGATCGTGTCGCGCGGCTCGGACAGGCCAGCCGCCAGCGTTTCGACACCGACCGGACCGCCCTTGTAGATATCGGCAATCATGCTGAGGTAGCGCCGGTCTTGCAGATCGAGCCCGAGCGAATCGACTTCGAGCCGGGTCAGCGAGCGGTCGGCCACTTCGCGGGAAATCACCTCTGCGCCAGCGACCTGCGCGAAATCGCGCACGCGCCGCAGCAGCCTTCCGGCAACGCGCGGGGTGCCGCGCGAACGGCGCGCGATCTCGCTCGCGCCGCCGCTGTCGACACCGATTCCCAGCAGGCCGGCGCCGCGCGTCACCACGCGCTCCAGCTCTGCCACGGTGTAGAACTGCAGCCGCACCGGAATGCCGAACCGGTCACGCAGGGGCGTGGCGAGGAGGCCTGCGCGGGTGGTCGCGCCGATCAGGGTGAAGGGCGGCAGATCGATCCGCACCGAGCGCGCCGAGGGGCCTTCGCCGATGATGAGATCGAGCGCGCGGTCTTCCATCGCCGGATAGAGCACTTCCTCGACCACCGGATTGAGGCGGTGGATCTCGTCGATGAAGAGGACGTCGCCGCTTTCCAGATTGGTGAGCAGCGCGGCGAGATCGCCCGCCTTGGCGATGACCGGGCCGGACGTGGCGCGGAAATTGACCCCCATCTCGCGCGCGATGATCGCGGCGAGTGTCGTCTTGCCAAGGCCGGGCGGACCATAGAACAGCACATGGTCCATCGCCTCGCCGCGCTGGCGGGCACTTTCGATGAACACCGAAAGGTTTTCCCGCGCGGCTTCCTGCCCGACGAATTCGGCAAGCGTCTTGGGGCGCAGCGCGGCGTCCGGGTCTTCCACCTGGCGGCGGGGGGTGAGGATGGGGTTGTCGGTCATGGTTTGAGATGCTTCGGCACGTCGCGAGAATGATGAAGGATACGAAGAATCTGCACAGTGTTGCCGTCAACTCTGTAGACGATGCGATGCTGATTACACGGCAGGTGACGAATGCCTGGCCCCCACCCGTCCTTGGCTTCGCCGATCAGCGGATGATCAGCGAGCCTCTCAAAGCGGCGGTCGATATCATCCTGATAGGCATCCGCAGCTTCCGCGCCGAACTGTGCTTCGCCATATTCGCCGATTTGAACCAGATCGAGGTAAGCGGCCCGACTCAGGATGATCCTAGCCACGCCGGGCGTGACGCTCGGCGATGATTTCCTTCAGCACTTCACGCGCGTCACGATCAATGTAGCCGGAAGCCTCGCCTTCCGCGATCCGCTCACGCACCCATGCCGTATCCGCAGCTTCGGCCAGATCACGCCGGACGAGATCGCGCAGATAATCGCCAGCATCGGAATAGCATCCGTCAGCCAGGCGAGATTTCAGCGGGCCAGCAAGCTCGTCAGGCAAGGAGAAGCTGAGATCGGTCATGGCGCAAGTATCCTTCAACTTGGGGCGTGCGGCAAGAGGGCTCACAAAGATGAACGGCTCGCAATGCGATGACGGCGGATCGCCATGTCAGCCCGTCGCCCGCTTCAGCGCCACGCGGACGAGATCGTTGAGCGGGGCGTCGTCGCCCAGTTCCTTGACCGCTGCTGCCACGGCCATGCTGGCGGTGGCGGGCTTGAAGCCGAGGTTCTGGAGCGCGGAGACGGCATCGGCGCTGACCGAGCCAGCGGGTGCGGCGGCAAGGCCTTCGATCGGCGGGGTGCCGGGGCCGGCGGAGATCGGGCCGAGGCCGCCGGCCTTGTCCTTGAGTTCGTTGACGATGCGGCCCGCGAGCTTGGGGCCGACGCCCTGCGCGCGGGCGACCATCGCGGCATCGCCGCTGGCGCAGGCGCGCTGGATCTCTTCGACCGAAAGCGCCGAGAGGATCGCGAGCGCGACCTTGCTGCCGACGCCCTGAACCGCCGTCAGCAGGCGGAACCAGCCGCGCTCTGCGGCGCTGGTGAAGCCGATCAGGCGGTGGTCGTTTTCCGAGATTTGCAGTTCGGTGTGGACCACCACCTTGTCACCGCGAATGCCGAGCCGGTCGAGCGTCTTGGCCGAACAGTGGACGAGATAGCCGACACCGCCCACATCGATGATGGCCCAGTCAGGTCCGAAATCGTCGAGCAGGCCGGTCAGCTTAGCGATCATGGTTTGTTCTATGGCAGCGAATTTTGCGCTTCGCCAGTCTTTATGGCTCGGTTGCGGCACCGGGCGGGAGAGTGGGCCGGGGCCGCCTAACCCAGAAACGTACTCAGCAGGCCGGGGTGGAAGCTGCCGCCGGCAAAGCCTTCGATCCCCATGAACAGGCCGAACGCGCCGAAGGCCCATGCTGCCCAGAGGAGCGACACGGTTTCGACAAGCGCGGCAACGGCGGCGAGCGAGATGGCGGTGGAGATCGCGGCATCGGCGGCGTCGAACTGGTCGTCATGCACGTTGAGCGCGTCGTAGAGATCGCTCTGGGCCTTGGCGGCCCTGGCAAGAGCGGGCGCCTCCGCCTGGTATTTCGCGATGTCGTTGCCCAGCGCGGCGATGGCGGCATCGGCCTTGCCCGGTGCGGCCAGTGTCAGGAGTTGCAGGCGGCTCGTCTCGGCGAGATGCTGCTTGGTTCTGGTCGCCTGATACTCGTTCCAGGTATCGACCGAGGCGGCCTGTGCGGCCTGCATCGCCTGGACGATGTTGCCATCCTTGATCCCGCACAGGCCCGCGAACACGGACAGCACGACGACGGTGATCGCGACGAGGCGGTTGAGCCGCTTGTCCTTGGCTTCGGCGCTGACTTCGATTTCCATGGCGGCATTTTCGGCGCCGCACGGGTACAGTCAAATGAAGGTTCGGTCACGCTTCAGCGGTGGCTGCCCATCATGTTGGCGTGGCAGATCGCCACGGCGAGCGCATCGGCGGCGTCGGAGCCTTTCAGCGCGACACCGGGCAGCAGCACTTTCAGCATGGCTTGAACCTGCGTCTTTTCCGCTCCGCCGGTGCCGACCAGCGCCTTCTTGATCACCTTGGTGGGATATTCGGCCACCGGCAGCCCCGCGCGGGCCAGCGACAGCATGGCGACCCCGCGCGCCTGCCCCAGCTTGAGCGTGGACTGGGGGTTCACGTTGACAAAGACTTCTTCCACTGCGCCTGTATCTGGCCCATGCGCGGCGATCACGGCGGAAAGCCCTGCGTCGAGTTCGACCAGCCGTTCGGCCATGCTGAGCGCGGTGTCGGTGCGGATCTGGCCATTGGCGACGTGGCTGAGGCGGCTGCCGGCCTTGGCGACGATGCCCCAGCCGGTGCAGGTGAGGCCGGGATCGATGCCGATGATGATCATGTCAGTCGCGCAGTTTCAGGCTCGCCCCTCCGTTCGCTCAACACGAACGGGAAGGGGGCTGGAATTGTAGGTGTCACAGCCTGAGCCCGAACAGGGGGCCGAGGCGCATCATCGCGAGGTAGAGCGCGACGGTGAGCGCACAGCCCGCCACGAGCGCGATCCAGAACGACACGCCGTGGCGCAGCAGCGCCGGGATCACGAGGAACATCGGCAGGCTGGGCAGCACGTACCAGAAGGTCGCCTCGGCATGGATCGCCATGTTCTCGGCATCGGGACGCGCGCGCCACAGCAGGATCATGCCGAGCACGGAAACCAGCGGCAGCGAGGCGACGAGCGCACCCACCGTTGGCAGCTTGCGCCCGATCTCCGAGATGAGCGCGATCAGCAGGCCGGAAAGGAGCGCCTTGATCGCGAGCGGCATCATGTGCGGTTGCCGGGGCTCAGCCCAGCTTCTCCATCACGTCATCCGGGATCTCGTAGTTGCCCCAGACCGTCTGGACGTCGTCGTCTTCCTCGAGCACGTCGATCAGCTTGAGCAGCGTCGCGGCGGTATCGGCGTCGACGGTGGTCGTCATGTTGGGCTTCCACGCGAGCTTCACGCCCTCGGCTTCGCCCAGCACCTTTTCGAGCTCGCGCGCGACGGGGTGGAGCTGCTCGATGGCGACCCAGATCTGGTGGCTGCCGGGGTTCTCGTCGCCGTCGCCCAGATCGGATTCGACGTCTTCGGCGCCCGCTTCGATGGCGGCTTCGAGAACCTTTTCCTCATCGCCGGCCGAGCCGGGATATTCGATCAGGCCGAGCCGTTCGAACCCGTGGCTCACCGCGCCAGAGGCGCCGAGGTTGCCGCCGTTCTTGGCAAAGGCGGTGCGCACATTTGTGGCGGTGCGGTTGCGGTTGTCGGTCAGCGCTTCGACGATGATCGCGACGCCGCCCGGGCCATAGCCCTCGTAGCGCACTTCCTCGTAGTTATCGCCTTCGCCCTTCGAGGCCTTGTCGATCGCGCGGGCGATGTTGTCCTTGGGCATGGACTGCGCCTTGGCCGCGTTGACGGCGGCGCGCAGGCGCGGGTTCATGTCCGGATCGGGCATGCCCATCTTGGCCGCGACGGTGATTTCGCGGGACAGCTTGGAAAACATCGCCGAGCGCTTTTTGTCCTGCGCGCCCTTGCGGTGCATGATGTTCTTGAATTTGGAATGGCCTGCCATGGTGTGCTGCTCGAGGCTTTCTGGTGAGACTTTGGCGGTTCCCCTAGCCGACAGAGGGGCACTGGGCAATTGCTTGCGCCGACATGCCCGCCCCCGGTCCCTCCCGCAAGCGCGAGGGGCGATCTGTTGAACGGACACGCGCTTTTAACCCGCGCTGCGGCATCAGGGGGAGGATGAGAGCCTTGTTCGCAGAATTCGCCGCCTGGCTGGCCCGGCCCCGCCTGCTTGCGCCCATGGGACTGCGCGCACCCGAAGCGCGGGCGATCCTGCTGCGCATGCTGGGGCTGCACCTTGCCGTCCTGCTGCTCGTGCTGCTGCCGCTGCTGGGGCTGTGGCAGAAGGCGCTGGCGCTGCCTTCGCCCGAGGCGTTCGATCAGGTCTCCAAGGTCATGCTGGTGCCCTTCGTGGTGGTGATCGCGCCGGTCGCGGAGGAACTGGCGTTCCGCGGCTGGCTGACCGGGCGGGTGCGCGCGGTGTGGCTGGTGTTCTGCGGGTTCGCGGCCGCCGGTTTCCTTGCCATGGTGAATTTCCATTTCCACGAAGTGCCGGCGAGCTTTGCCGTGCTGGGCATGGGGATTGTCGCCCCGGCGGGCTGGTGGTGGCTGCGCCGGCGCGGCGTGGTACCGGGGTTCGAGCGGGCGTTTCCGGCGCTGGTGTGGCTCTCGATTCTGGTGTTCGGTCTCTCGCACCTCAGCAACTATCCGCGCCTCTCGTGGGCGCTGCTGCCGATGGTGCTGCCGCAGGTCTGGGCGGGGATGACGCTGAGCTACACGCGGATGCGGATCGGGATCTTCGGCGCGATGCTGGTGCATGCCGCCGCGAACGGCATTTCGGTCAGTCTGGCCTTGCTCGGCGTCTAGAGCACCCGCTGCCACCAGCCGACATCGCGCCATGCGCCCATCTTCCAGCCGACTTCGCGGTAGATGCCGACCGGCGTGAAACCGCAGGCCTCGTGCAGCGCGACACTGGCCGGGTTGGGCTGGGCGATTCCGGCGAAGGCGGCATGGAAGCCCCGGGCCTTCAGCCGCGCGAGCAGTTCGCCGTAGAGCGCGCGGCCAATGCCGCGGCGCGGGAAGGCGGCGCTCACATAGATCGCGACATCGCAGGATGAGGCATAGGCCGCGCGGGTGCGGTGCGGGCTGCCATAGGCGTACCCGGCGATCTCGCCGCCGATCTCTGCCACAAGCCACGCATGGCTCGCGCCGTAGTCCGCAATGCGGCGGGCCATTTCCTCGGGCTCCGGCGGTTCGAGCTCGAAGCTGACCCAGCTGTCCGTCACATGCGGGCGGTAGATTGCGGCGCAGGCTGCGGCGTCTTCGGGCCGCGCATCGCGGATCGATGGTGTAGCCGTCATCCGATCCTTCATCGGCTCAGGGCACCTGCTTCACAACCGCGCCGTGCTTCATCACGAAATCGACGTGTTCGAGCCGGGTCACGTCGGTCAGCGGATCGCCGTGGACCGCGATGATGTCGGCCGGCATGCCCGGCGCGATCCGGCCGACGCTGTCGCTGCGGCCAAGGGCATCGGCGGCGTTCACCGTGGCGGCGGCGATGGCGGCCATCGGCGTCATCCCCGCGCGCACCATCAGCGCGAACTCGCGGGCATTTTCGCCGTGCTTCGAGACGCCGGTATCGGTGCCGAAGGCGATCTTCACGCCCATCTTGATGGCAAGCTCGTGCGATTGGCGCTCTGCCGCCCCTGCCACTTCGGCCTTCGTGATCGACGCGGGCGGCAAAAGTCCGGCGCGGGCCTGCGCGAGGGCGGCGACCGGGGCAAGCATGGTCGGCACCAGCCAGGTCCCGTGCGAGATCATCGCCTTGATGGTGGGCTCATCAAGGAAGGTGCCGTGCTCGATCGTATCGACCCCGGCGTTCACCGCCGCCATGGTCCCCGCCGCCGCGTGGCTGTGCGCCGCGACCTTGCGGCCAAAGCTGTGCGCGGTGTCGATCACCGCCTTCATTTCCTCGCTTGTCATCTGCTGGCCGAGCCCGCCAGCCACATTGGACAGCACGCCGCCGGTCGCGGCGAACTTGATCACTTGCGCGCCGAGGCGAATCTGCTCGCGCACGGCGCGGCGGCAATCATCCGCGCCGTTGCACAGGTTGTTGAAATCATGCGGGGCGAAGGCGCCGTAGCTTTCCTCGTTGAGCCCGCCGCCATCGCCGTGCCCGCCCGAGACCGAGATCATCTGGCCCGCATTGATGATGGTCGGCCCGGGCACTTCCCCTGCCTCGATCGCATCGCGCAGCGCGCGGATGCCGCGCGGCGGGGCGCCAAGATCGCGCACGGTGGTGAAGCCTGCTTCCAGCGTCTGCCGGGCGTGGACTGCGGCAAGATAGGCCGCGTCCTCACGGTCGCGCGTGGACTGTTCGAGCCGTTCGCGCAGCGGATCGCCATCGCTGAACAAGTGGACGTGGAGGTCGGTGAGGCCCGGGAGCACGAAGGCATCGCCGAGTTCGACCGTGCTGGCGCCGGCAGGCGCGGGCAGGGTGCCATCGCTGACGCTGGTCACCACGCCATCGGTGATGACCACGGTCGAGGCGCCGCGGGCGGGCTTGCCAGGCTGATCGAGCAGCCGCCCGGCATGGAGGTAGACGACCTTGGGTGCGGGCTTGGCCGGTGCCTCCGCTGCCATGACTGGTGCGGCGACTGGTGCGGCAAGGGCGATCAGCGCGGCAAAGCCGGCAAGCAGTGCGGGGCGGGAAAGGCGCATGAGGCAGGCTCCGACAGAAACGTTTCGTCGCAGCCTAGCGCCTCCCCGCCCCGCGTCCAGAGCTACCCACTTTGCTGCGCTGACGCGCAGAGCGGCACCGGCCCGCTCCCCCGCCCGGCCACCCACGAGAGTACCCGGGATGGGTGGCCGGGCAGGGAAGCGGGCCGGTGCCGCCAACAAGGCCTGCCTTACTCGATGCCGAGGGCGCTCTTGTAGGTATCGAGAATCATTTCCATTTCGCGGCGATCATCGGGCTTGAGCTTACGCAGGCGGACGATCTGGCGCATGATCTTGGGATCATAGCCGACCGCCTTGGCTTCGCCGTAGACGTCCTTGATATCGTCGCCGATGCCCTTCTTTTCTTCCTCGAGGCGTTCGATGCGCTCGATCAGGAGGCGCAGGCGGTCGTCGGCGGAATCGGCCATTGGGTAAGGTCTCCGGTCAAAAAAGGTTGCGACCGTTAGGGCGAGCGAGCCGATTCGTGCAAAACCCAGCCTGTGGAAATGTCGTCTATTGCTGCGGGGAGCTGCCATCCGGAGCGCATCGTGCCGGGCTCTGGACCCCCGCCTTCGCGGGGGTGACGAAGCGATGAGGGGCGCGCCTCTCTCGTGTTACCTCGCTGATCGAGGGATTATCAGCCCTCCTCCCGCCCCTTGAAGCCTTGCGCGATCACGTACCACTCGGACGAGTCCTTGCGGCTGGCAGGTGGCTTGGCGTGCTTCACCGTCTTGAAGTTGCGCTTGAGGATGGTGAGGAGCTCGCCGTCCGTGCCGCCGGCAAAGACCTTGGCGACGAAGGCGCCGCCGGGGGCCAGCGTGTGGATGGCGAAATCGACCGCAGTTTCGACAAGGCCCATCGTGCGCAGGTGATCGGTCGCCTTGTGGCCCACGGTGTTGGCCGCCATGTCGGAGATGACGAGATCGGGCGGACCGCCGAGCGCTCCGGTCAGCGCGGCAGGGGCCTCGTCGGCCATGAAGTCCATCTGGAAGATCGTCACGCCTTCGATCGGCTCCACGGGCAGGAGATCGATGCCGACGATCTCGGCCTGCGGCGCCTGCTTGCGCACGACTTGCGCCCAGCCGCCCGGCGCGATGCCGAGATCGACGACGCGGCGCGCGCCCTTGAGGAGGCCGAAGCGGGTATCGAGCTCGATCAGCTTGAACGCGGCGCGGCTGCGCCAGCCTTCGGCCTTGGCCTGCTTGACGTAAGGATCGTTGAGCTGGCGCGCGAGCCAGCGGTTGGACGAGGCGGTGCGGCCCCGAGCCGATTTGACCCGTGTGCCCGGGTCACGGCCGCTGCGGCTCATGTGCGTTCGCCTTTTCCGTGTGCTGCTTCTGCTGCCCGCCGGTCGCCCAGCCCGCCTGCCGCCATGAGGCTGCGCAGGATGCCCTCGCGGATGCCGCGATCGGCTATGCCGAGCCGTTCGGCAGGCCAGATGTCGAAAATCGATTCGAGGATCGCGCAGCCCGCCACGACAAGGTCGGCGCGCTCGCGCCCGATGCAGGGCACGGCGATGCGCTCTGCCGGCGAGATATGCGCAAGGCGCTGGCTGATGGCGCGCATCGAGTCCGTCGGCACGATGAGCCCGTCGACCGCGCTGCGATCATATTGCGGCAGGCCAAGGTGGAGGCTGGCGAGCGTGGTGACAGTGCCGCTGGTGCCAAGGAGGCGGAGCCCCCCTTCCGCGGCGGCGGTTTCCCGCGCCGGGGCCACGCGTTCGGAAAAGCGGGCGAAACCCTCGCCGATCCGCCTGCGCATTTCCATGTAGGCCGCCGCGCGCGCTTCGGCGGTGAGGTCGATCGCCCCGATGCTTTCGGTGAGCGAGACGACGCCCCACGGCACCGATTGCCAATCGAGGATGCGCGGCACGGCATCGCTGGTATCGACGAGCACCATTTCGGTCGAGCCGCCGCCGATGTCGAAGATCATCGCCGGGCCGCAGCCGGGTTCGAGCAGGATGTGGCAGCCGAGCACGGCAAGCCGCGCCTCTTCCTCGGCCGTGATGATGTTGAGCCGGATACCCGTCTCGCGGTGGACGCGCTCGATGAAGGCCTCGCCGTTGGTGGCGCGGCGGCAGGCCTCGGTCGCGACCGAGCGGGCGAGGTGGACACCGCGCTTGCGCAGCTTGTCGGCGCAGATGTGCAGCGCACCCAGCGCGCGGTCCATCGCCGCATCGGAGAGACGGCCCGACTGCGCCAGCCCTTCCCCGAGCCGCACCACGCGGCTGAAGGCATCGATCACCATGAAGTGATCGCCCGAGGGACGCGCGATCAGGAGGCGGCAGTTGTTGGTGCCCAGATCGATTGCGGCATAGGCCTGACGGTGAAACGGCGGCGACTTCTGCCACGGCGGGCGCGGTGCTTCGAGCGGCGGGGGCGGCGCGGAAGTGACCGGTGACGCCGCACTGAGGGCCAGACTGGACGCGGTGCTGGCTGCGGAGTGCGCTTCGGACCCGGATGCGGTCCCCGTATCTGGTCCGGCAGGGGTGCTGGCCGACGCTGCCGAGGCGGGACGCGCCCCCCTCGACTTGCCGCGGGACGCTGACTTGCGTCCCCGCCGCTTGCCTGGCCGCGTCTTGCGCTGCTGCGCCGGCGGATCTGATTCCGCCATGTCTACCAATCGCTTATGTTTTCCCGCCAAGGGGATGCCCGGCAGGTACTTGACACGCACTCTAGCGTTCCTGCGGCTTTGGGGCAAGCACGCCCGGGGAAGGGGCGCGTTGCCTTGACTCAAGCCAAAGCCGCGCTTAAAGGCGCGCCCTCATTGCCCCGTCGTCTAACGGCAAGACTACGGATTCTGATTCCGTCTATCGAGGTTCGAATCCTCGCGGGGCATCCATTTTCCAGGAAGTTTTTCCGGAAAAATCAGCCGCTTGTGAGTGGCTGTCGGAATTCTCTCCCACACTGTTCCCGACAATCGTCCCGGCGCATGCAGGCGCACTCCGGCTGTCTGGTGCGCAATGACCCTGACCGGCCCGCTTGCGGCAGGCCGCCTCTGCAAAACGCTGTTAACAGGCCCGCTTCGGAGCAATCTGTGGCGGCAAAAGGTTAAGGCGAAAGCATCGCCCATTGCGATTTGCCGCAGCCCTTGCGACATCCTCTGGCCATGACCGAGGAAGAAATTGCCCACGAGCTGACACGGCGGAAATTCTACAAGGCCGAGCAGGAAGCCGGCTTCGTTGAATCGCACGAATGCATCACGCCGCAGCAGCGGGATCCTGCCTATCGGCTCGCCTTCCGCGACACCGATTTCCTGCTGCGCGAGGAACTGCGCCCGATCCGCTTCCAGCTGGAGCTGCTCAAGCCCGAGATGCTGCTGGATGAAGCCGGCATCGGCTCGACGCTGGTGATGTATGGCTCGGCGCGCATTCCTGCCCCCGAAGAGGCGGACAAGGTCCGCGCGGCGGCGACGACGCCGGAGCGCAAGGCCGTGGCCGAGCGACTGATCGCCAAGTCGCGCTATTATGACGAAGCGCGCAAGCTGGCGCAGATCGCCAGCAGCAGCGCGGTGGTCGAGAATGGCAAGCGCCACTTCGTGATCTGCTCAGGCGGCGGGCCTTCGATCATGGAAGCGGCCAACCGCGGCGCGGCGGATGTCGGGGCGGAATCGATCGGGCTCAATATCGTGCTGGAGCACGAGCACACGCCTAATGCCTATGTGACGCCGCACCTCTCGTTCCAGTTCCACTACTTCGCCCTGCGCAAGATGCACTTCCTGCTGCGCGCACGGGCGGTGGCGGCTTTTCCGGGCGGCTTCGGCACGTTCGACGAGCTGTTCGAGCTGCTCACCCTGATCCAGACCGGCAAGATGCAGCCGATTCCGATCCTGCTGTTCGGCGCGGATTTCTGGAGCCGGGTGGTGAACTTCGCGGCGCTGGCCGAGGAAGGGGTGATCAGCGCAGGCGACCTCGGCCTCTTCCAAGTCGTGGAGACGGCGGAGGAAGCCTGGGGCCACATTACCACGTTCTACGGGCTGGACGTCGACTAGCGGACCGCGAAGTGTCCCAGCGGCCCGTGCCCGGCGCCGAAACCGGGCGCGGCGAGAAGGGCGGCGCGCACGAACTGGCGGGCCTGCGCCACGGCATCGGGCAGCGACAGTCCGCGCGCCAGATGCACCGCGATGGCGCTGGAGAGCGTGCAGCCGGTGCCGTGGGTGTGGCGGGTTTCGATGCGCGGTGCGGTCCAGACAACGTCGTCCGCACCGGGTACGGCCAGCCGGTCGGTCACTTCGGGGCCTTCCGCATCGCCGCCCTTGCCCAGCCATGCAATGCCGCGCGCCCTGAGCGCTGCTTCGCCGCCCAGCGCGGCGAGTTCGGGGACATTGGGGGTGGTGAGCGTGGCGATGGCCATGAGCCGTTCGAAGGCGGCGATGGTGGCTGCATCGGCCAGCGCGGCGCCGCTGGTGGCGATCATCACCGGATCGAACACGATGGGTACGGCGAGCTGCTCGAGCCGCTGTGCCACGACGTCGGCGATTTCGGGCGAACCGAGCATCCCGATCTTCACCGCATCGACGCCGAGATCGCCGACGCAGGCATCGATCTGCGCGGCGACCATCGCGGGGCTCGCGGCCTCGACCAGGCGCACGCCGGTGGTGTTCTGTGCCGTCAGCGCGGTCACGGCGGTCATCGCATAGCCGCCGAGCATGGTGATCGTCTTGATATCGGCCTGAATGCCCGCACCGCCGCCCGAATCCGAGCCGGCGATGGAGAGCACACGCGGTGGCGGCGTCATCTGGCCTTGAACTTCCGCTCGCTGGATGGCGGATACTTGGCATGGAGCGCCTTGGCGCGGCTGGGGCGGTCCATCAGTTCGCCGCCGCAATTGGGGCAGCGATCATCGAGCGCTTCGGCGCACTCGGCGCAGAAGGTACACTCGAACGAACAGATGAACGCGCCCGGTGCCTCGGCGGGAAGGTCGGTGCCGCAGCGTTCGCAATCGGGGCGCATTTCAAGCATGGCCGGATTTCCTCAGGCAGCCTTGCGCACCGCGTCGCAGATCGCGTCGACCACCTGCTCCACTTCGCGCGCATCGTCGCCCTCGGCCATCACGCGGATCACCGGCTCGGTGCCCGAGGGGCGGATGACGAGGCGTCCGCGTCCGGCCAGCTGGGCCTCGGCGGCGGCGATTGCGGCCTTCACGCTCTCGGCCTCAAGCGGCTTGCCGCCGGCAAAGCGCACGTTCTTGAGGAGCTGCGGGACGGGATCGAACAGGTGCAGCGTCTCGCTCGCGGGCTTGCCCGAAGCGACCAGCGCGGCAAGCACCTGCAGGGCCGCGACGGTGCCGTCGCCGGTCGTGCCGTGGTCGGTCAGGATCATGTGGCCCGATTGCTCGCCGCCGACGTTGTAGCCGCCTTCGCGCATCTTCTCGAGCACGTAGCGGTCGCCCACCGAGGCGCGCACCAGTTCGAGACCGAGGCTGTTGAGGTACCGCTCAAGGCCGAGGTTCGACATGACCGTGGCGACCACGCCGCCGCCGCGCAGGGTGCCGGCCTGATGGAGCCGCCCGCCGATCAGCGCCATGATCTGGTCGCCGTCCACCGTCTGGCCCTTCTCGTCGACCACGATCAGCCGGTCGGCATCACCATCGAGCGCGATGCCGATATCGGCGCGGACTTCGCGCACGCGCGCCTTCAGCGCATCGAGATGGGTTGAGCCGACACCGGCGTTGATGTTCTTGCCATTGGGCTCGACGCCGATGGCGAGGACCTCGGCGCCCAGTTCCCACAAGGCCGAGGGGGCGACGTGATAGGCCGCGCCATTCGCGCAATCGACGACGATGCGCAGGCCATCGAGCCGGACGTTGTGGGGAAGCGAGGCCTTGACCGCGTGGATGTAGCGGCCGCGTGCGTCTTCGATGCGGCGGGCGCGGCCGACATCGTTCGCATCGGCAAGCGGCAGATCCTGTTCAAGCATCGCCTCGATCGCGAGTTCGTCCTCGTCGGAAAGCTTGAAGCCGTCCGGGCCGAACAGCTTGATGCCGTTGTCCTCGAACGGGTTGTGGCTGGCCGAGATCATCACGCCGACATCGGCGCGCATTTCGCGCGTGAGGAGGGCGACGGCGGGGGTCGGCATCGGCCCGAGCAGAACGACGTCCATGCCGACGCTGGTGAAGCCGGCGGTCATCGCGTTTTCCAGCATGTAGCCGGAGAGGCGGGTGTCCTTGCCGATCACGACGCGGTGGCGATGTTCGCCGCGCAGGAAGTAGGTGCCGGCAGCCTGACCGACCTTCATCGCGGTTGCTGCCGTCATCACGCCGGCGTTGGTCCTGCCCCGGATTCCGTCGGTGCCGAAGAATTTGCGTGCCATTCCCTGAAACAAGTCCTTTGCGGAAGCGCCCCAGCCCCATTTGGCTTTGCTAGCGCGGATTGCCATATGGCCCTACACGCTTAATGTCACCGCCCCATGAACCAACCGATTAAAGATACGTCATCCGGCGAGGCCACCCGCGCGCCGAGCCCCCTGCCCGAGATCACCAAGGTGCCCACGCTGTGGACGTTCGTCGGGCTGGTCGGCGGCCTCGGCCTTGGCCTAGCCGTGGCGATGCGCGCGCCGGGGGCGCTCACGCCGCTGCTCGCGGTGGCGGAGCCGGTGGGCGACATGTGGCTGCGCGCGCTGCGGGCGACGATCATTCCCCTCGTCGTCTCGCTGCTGTTCATGGGCGTGGTGCAGACCGTCGCGGCGGCACGGGCCGGGGCCATGGCGCGGCGCGCGCTCGGCTGGTTCTACCTGATTCTGGCAGGCGGATCTGCGATGGCGGCTTTCGTGGTGCCCGCGCTCCTCGCGGTGATCCCGAGCCCGCCCGGTGCCGCCGAGGCCCTTCGCGCAGGCATGGCGGCGAACACGGCTCAGGCGACGGGGCCGCTTCCGGGCGTCGGCGATTTTGTCGCCTCGTTCGTGCCCGCCAACGTGTTTGCCGCTGCCGCCAATGACCAGATCCTGCCGCTGCTGCTGTTCACCGCGATCTTCGCCGTGGCTGCGGCCCGGCTGGCCGGCCACCAGCGCGATAGCCTGCTGACCTTCTTCGAGGCCATCGGCGGGGCGACGCTGGTCGTCGTCGGCTGGATCCTGTGGACCGCGCCCGCCGGTGTCTTCGCGCTGAGCTTCGCGGTGGCGGCCCATACCGGCACGGCGGCCATCGGCGCGCTGGCGCACTATGTGCTGATCGTGACGCTGACGGGTACGGTGATGTTCCTCAGCGCCTATCCGATTGCGGTGCTGTTCGGCCGCCAGCCGCTCGGCGCCTTTGCCCGCGCGGTGATTCCGGCGCAGGCGCTGGCGCTCTCGACGCAGTCCTCGCTCGCTTCGCTGCCCGCCATGCTCGGCGCCTGCCGCCAGCTCGGCATCCGCGACCGCGCGGCCGAGTTTACCCTGCCGCTCGCCGTCGCGCTGTTTCGCGGGACAGGCCCGGCGATGAACTTCGCCGTCGCGATCTATCTTGCCCACTGGCTGGGCGTGCCGGTCGATGGCTGGCACATGCTGGCGGGCTTTGCCGTCGCATCGGTGATGAGCTTCGGTGCGGTGAGCCTGCCCGGCGCGATCAGCCTCGTCACCTCGTGCGGCCCGATCGCGCTGGCGATGGGCGTGCCGGTGGGGCCGCTGGCGCTGCTGGTGGCGGTGGAAATGCTGCCCGATCTCATGCGCACGCTCGGCAACGTCACGCTCGACGTGGCGGTGACGGCGGTGGTCGACGCGATGCCGGGGCTGGACGAGGGAAAGGCTAGCGACTGACCGCGGGACTGGCCGCTGGACTTACTGCGGGACTTACCGCGCGAGCAGGCCGGAACAGCGGTTCGCCGAGCAGGAAGCCGATCACGTTCGGCCGGCCAAGATTATCGAGCATGGCCTCGATGATCAGCAGGATCGGCACCGAGAGCAGCGCGCCGGGGACGCCCCAGATCCATGAGAAATAGCTGATCGCGACGAGGATCGCGACGGGGCTCACCGTCAGCCGCGCGCCGAGGATTGCCGGGGTCACGAAGTTCGCCTCGACGGCGTGGAGCCCGAGGAAGGCGAGCATCGGCACGATGCCCACCGCCACCGAGCTTGCGGTTCCGAGGCCGACCAGCCCGAGAAGCGCCATCATTGCCAGCGGGCCGAGATAGGGCAGGAAGTTGAACACGAAGGCGAGGCCGCCCCACATGATCGGTGCGCTCAGCCCGAAGGCATAGGCTCCGCCCGCCACGATGACGCCCACGCCGAGGTTGATCAGCGCGACGGTGAGGAGATAGCCCGCCACCCGGTCCTGCACATCGCGCATCACGCGGGCGATGCGCACCGAGGCGTTGGCGCTCGTGGCGCTCTGCTCGAGGCGGCGGCGCACGCGCAGGCGCGTCTCGATCATGAAGAAGGTCATCAGCAGGGTGACCAGCACTTCGAGCACGACGCTGGGGGTGGCGAAGGCAACCTGTTCGATCACCGAAGGGCTGGCGAGCACGACTTCGCGCGGGCTGTGGCCCATGAGGCGCGCGAGCTGGCGGTTGAAATCGTTGATCCAGGCGAGGTTGCCGCGCAGCTCCGCAAAGCGGCGGCTGACGACGGCCACCATGTCGGGCACCTGATCGACCATCGTGAACGCCGGCCGGAGAATCAGCGCGAGCGCCGCAACGATCACGCCGGCCATGATGAGGATGGCCATGAGCGAGGCGAGCATGCCCGGCAGGCCGATGCGGCTCAGCCGGTCAGCCAGCGGGGCGAGGATGATCGTGATGACGAGCGCGGTGACGGGCGGGAGAAACACCACCGAACCGATCGAGAGCACGAAGGGCAGCGCCATGAACAGCCCGGCCATGAGCAGCAGCACGATCGCCGATTGCAGACGCGCGCGCGCATCGCCCGTCCATTCATCGGCAAGGCGGGGCGCGGCGGCGCCGGTTTCGAGATCAGGATCGGGCATATCGGCCATGCCCGGCCTTCTGCGCCTTGCATGCGGCAGGATCAAGGCCGCGTCGGCGAACCGACGCCGAGGCTCGGGCGGAGCGCGCGAATGGGCGGGCTGGCGGCGTCTCCGGCCCTAGAGGCCCTTGCCGTAGATCACGTATTCCTTGTTGACCTTGCTATCGATGGCATCGGCGATGGCGACCATCCCCTGGTTGTCATCAAGGATCCAGCCGATCTCGCCGCGGCTGGCGCCATAGGTCGCTACCGAATTGCGGCGGATGTACTCGATCATCATGAAGGCGAGCTGGCTGGCAAGGCGCGAGGCCTGCAGCCGCTTGCGCACGCCCATCAGCGGCACGCGCATCGTCGTGGTCTTCGGCTTGCGCAGCCACAGCAGCAGCTTGGCCCAGTTGAACGGGAACAGCGAACCGCCCATCGGCTTGAGCACTTCGTTGAGATCGGGCAGCGTCATCATGAAGGCCACCGGCTCGCCGTCGTACTCGGCGATCATGATGAGATCCTCGCGCACGATCGGTTTGAACTTCTTGCCGGCGTAGGCGATCTCGGTGTCGGTGAAGGGGACGAAGCCCCAGTTGTCCGACCAGGCATCGTTGAGGATATCGAGGATCAGCTTGGCTTCGGCATCGAACTTGCTCTTGTCGACGCCGCGGATGCGGATGCGCGGGTTCTTCTCGCCCGAAGAGACGATGCGCTGGATGAGCGGCGGGAAATCCTTCGTGATGTCGAGCTCGTAGGTGAGCAGCGACTTGGCAGGCGTGTAGCCCATGCCCTCGATATAGGCGGGGTAGCGCTTGCTCTGGTGGCCCATCATGACCGTCGGCGGTTGCTCGAAGCCGCGTACGAGCTGGCCCGGTTCTTCCCAGATCGACATCGAGAGCGGGGCGAGCACGCGGGTCATGCCCTTTTCGCGCAGCCAGTCCTCGGCGCGGGCGATGAGCGCACGAGCAGTCGCCTCGTCCTCCGCTTCGAGCAGGCCCCAGTTGCCGGTGCCCGGGCCCATGCCCTGCACAGGGTCCATCGCGACGGCGAGGTGATCGATATGCGCCGAAATGCGCCCGACGATCTTGCCGCCGCGCCGGGCAAGGAACAACTGGACGTCGGCATGTTCGAAGAACGGGTTCTTGCCGGGGGTGACGAGCTCGATCGCTTCCATCCGCAGCGGCGGCACCCAGGCGGGATCGTTCGCGTTGATGCGGTAGGCATAGTCCACAAAGGCAATGCGATCGGCCTTGCCGGAAACCGGGGTGATGCTTAGTTCGCCGCTAGTAGCTTGGGTTCCGGCCACGATCTTGCCTTTGTTTGGAAGTATTCGGAAAAAATGCAGGGCTTGCCTGCGTTGGCCCGGGCCGGATTGTCAAGCGGACACGGCTCAAAGGGTCTCTGGACAAGCAGTCTCGGGTCAATCAGGAAACGTCGCATGCTCGCCTCTCCCTCGCTCGAAACGGCCTCGCAGCCGCTGTCCGCTGCGCCCGGAGACGCGGCGATCCTCGCGCGGACGCCGGACGACAAGGCCATGCTGCGCGCGGCGGTGGAGCTGACGCGCGATCTGGCTGAGGCAAAGCCGGCCGTGTTCTGGCCGGACATGCTGCTCTCCGCCTTCACCGGCTATGCCGCGCTGGCAGGGGCGATCCTGTCCGCCAACGTCTGGGCAGCGGCGGCGTGCGGGGTACTATCGGCGCTCGCGTTCTACCGCGCGCTGCTGTTCATCCACGAACTTTCGCATATCCACCGCAATGCGCTGCCGGGGTTCCGCTTCGTATGGAACCTTGTGGTGGGCATTCCGATGCTCACGCCTTCGTTCATGTATGAAGGCGTGCATCCGCTGCACCATGCGCGCACCCGCTACGGGACGGCGGAAGACCCCGAATATCTGCCCCTCGCGCTGATGAAGCCGTGGTCGCTGCCGGTGTTCCTGCTGACGGCGATTCTCCTGCCGGTGGCGCTGCTCGTGCGATGCGCCGTGCTGACGCCGCTCGGGGTCGTGATCCCGCCGCTGCGCCGGTTGGTCTGGGCACGCGCTTCGGCGCTGGCGATCAACCCGGCCTTCCGCCGCCGCCCGCCTGAAGGCGATTTCGCGCGGATGGTGTTCTGGCAGGAACTGGGGGCGACCGCCTGGGCGTGGTTCCTCATCGGCTGGTCGGCCACGCATGGTTGGCGCCCGCTCCTCATCGGCATTGCCGTGATCGCACTCGGCGCGGTGCTCAACCAGGCGCGCACGCTGGTGGCGCATCTGTGGGAGAACGAGGGCGAGACGATGACGGTGACGGGGCAGTACCTCGATTCGGTCAACGTGCCGCCGCCGGGTCTGGTCACGGTGCTGTGGGCCCCGGTCGGCCTGCGCTACCACGCGCTGCACCACCTGCTGCCGAGCGTGCCCTATCACGCGCTGGGTGAGGCGCATCGCCGCCTGACGGCCGAACTGGGCACCGGCTCGACCTATTCGAGGTCAAGCTATGCCGGGCTGTTCCCGCTGGTCGGCCGGCTGGTGCGCAGCACGATGGGCCAGCGTTCCGGGAATCAGCGCCCCAGCGCGACGTAGACGCCGACCGCGATCACCAGCGCGGCAAAGCCCTTCTCGACAAGGCCGCGATGGCTGGCGAGGCGCGCTGCGGCCCTGATGCCAAGCGCGGCTCCCGCCGCGCCGCCCACGGCGAGCACGGCCACGAGCGGCCAATCGACGAAACCGGACAACGCATAGGACGTCGCGGTCGTCGCGCCCAAGGCCGCGACGATCACCAGCGACGTGCCCGAGGCATAGCGCATCGGCATGGCGGTCGCGGTGATCAGGCCGGGCACGATCAGGAAACCGCCGCCGATCCCGAAGAACCCGGCGAGCAGACCCGTGCCGAGCCCGATGGGGATGAGGCGCGGCAGCAACTGGCCTGCGCTGGCGGCGGTGAGCTGCACATCGGCGCGTTCCTCGCCGCGGCGCGGGCGCAGCATCGCGATGCCCACGACCACCATGAGCAGGCCGAACAGCATGAGCAGGCGCTTGCCGTCGAGCGCCTTGCCCAGCTCCGCGCCGAGAGTCGCGCCGATCACGCCGGAAGCGGCAAACACCCCGGCGCAGCGCCACTTCACCGTCCCCGCGCGGGCATGGCCGGCAAGGCCGACCAGCGCGTTGAGCGTGACCGCGACCGCGCTTGTCCCGACCGCCGCATGCGCGGAGGACACGCCCACCGCATAGACGAGCAGCGGCGTCATCAGGATCGACCCGCCCGCGCCGAGCCCGGCGAGGATCAGGCCGATCACGGCGCCCGAGCCCAGTGCTGCCAGGATCATCGCGAGCGGCATGGGATCAGGCCGCCATGTTCGGGCCTTGCGGCCGGTTCCAGGGCATGGCCGCAAGCAGCTTCGCCATGCCGCACCAGCCGGTCGTGCCCGCAAACATCAGGCCCGCACCGACAAAGGCGGAGAGGCCGAAGAAGGCCGGCTGGACCAGCACGCCCAGCACCACGCCCAGCACGACCAGCGCGCCCGCAGTGATCTGGACCTGCCGCATGATCTCCAGCGGTGCCTTGCGGTTTTCGGCCACTGGCAGGCCCGCCGCGCGCCACGCGTCGAGGCCGCCTTGAAGCAGATAGGCCGGGCAATCGCTCGCCGCTGCCAGCCTTGCGGCATTGGCCGAGGTGCGCATGCCGCTGCGGCAGTGATAGACCACCGCCGGGGCATCGCCGACGCGGCCCAGCTGGTCGATCGGGCGGTTCTCCGAACCGGGAATGCGCAGGCGGTCGAATTCGTCGCCCGGGCGGATATCGATCAGCCGGGCGCCATCGGCCATCAGCTGGCGGGCTTCGGCGGGGGTGATGAGGGGCAGGGTCATGGCATCAGTCCTTGCTGGAATCAGGGGCGCAGTAGAGCTGGTAGAGCGCGGCGAGGAGGGCTTCGACCCGCGCATCGGCGATCCGGTACCGCAGCACTTGCGCGTCACGCGTGAAGGCGACGAGGCCTTCCTCGCGCAGGCGGGCGAGGTGCTGCGAGAGCGCCGATTGCGAGAGCCCGACGCGCTCGGCGATGTCTCCCACCTTCATTTCGCCAGCCTCGGCGAGCGAGCAGAGCACCATCAGGCGGTGCGGATTGGCCAGCTCGCGCAGGATGGCCGCGACCATGGTGGCGTTGGCCTCGAACGTGGCAGTGTCGAGAGGGGGGTGAATCGGCATATGGTCCGTATATCAGAACTTGCTAATTTAGCAATGTCTAATATATGAGGCGGTGAAAGGACCATGCCATGGCTGCCCGCCCCGCGATTCTCGCCTTCTTCGATGAACCGACCTTCACCGTGACCTATCTGGTCGCCGATCCCGCCAGCGGCACCGCGGCAGTGATCGACCCGGTGCTCGATTTCGATCCGGCCTCGGGACGGATCAGCACCGGCTCGGTCGATGCGGTGCTCGCCGCAGCGGCGGAGCAGGGCTGGCAGATCGCCATGATCCTCGAAACCCACGCCCATGCCGATCACCTCAGCGCGGCCAAGCTGATCGCGGCGCGAACCGGTGCCTGGATCGGCATCGGCGCGCGGATCGACGAGGTGCAGCGGACCTTTGCGCCGATGTTCGGGGCCGACGACCTGCTGCCTGCCGCCGGGGACTTCGACCGCCTCCTTTCCGACGGCGAGATCGTCGCGCTGGGCGGTCTGGCGATCGAAGTGCTGCATACCCCGGGCCATACGCCGGCCTGCGCCAGCTACAGGATCGGCGATGCGGTCTTCATCGGCGATACGCTGTTCATGCCCGACTACGGCACCGCGCGTGCGGATTTCCCCGGGGGCGATGCGCATGCGCTCTATCGCTCGATCCGCCGGTTGCTTGCCCTGCCGGAAGAGACCCGGCTGTTCCTCTGCCACGACTACAAGGCGCCGGGGCGCGACAACTTGGCGTGGGAGACGACCGTCGGCGAGCAGCGCCGCGCCAATGTCCATGTGCATGACGGCGTGGACGAAGCGGCCTTCGTCGCGATGCGGCAGGCGCGTGATGCCACGCTCGCGCCGCCGCGCCTGCTGCTGCCCTCGATTCAGGTGAACATTCGCGCCGGGCGGCTGCCGCCAGCCGATCCGCACGGGCTGCGCGCGCTGCGCCTGCCGCTGCGTGCGGGCGATGAGGGTGCGGCTACTCTTCTGTCCTGATCAGCACCGTCTCGCCGATCAGCAGGAACAGGAAGAACGGCGCCCAGGCGGCGAGCAGCGGCGGGTAGCCGCCGAAGTTGCCCATCGCCAGCGCGGCATTGTCGACCACGAAGTAGGCAAAGCCCAAGGCCATGCCGATCACCGCGCGCACGAACAGCATGCCCGAGCGTGCCAGGCCGAACGCGGCCACTGCACCGAGCAGCGGCATGAGCAGCGCGGAAAGCGGGCCGGAAAACTTGTGCCACCACTTCCCCTCGAGCTCGCTGGTGCGATAGCCCGCGCCGCGGATCGCCTCGATCGATTGCGAGAGCTGGGTGATCGATTCCCCGTCGGCATCGGCCTTGCGGATCACCACTTGCGCCGGGTCCACGCTCTTGGCGAAGACCTGATCCGCCGGGTAAGTCAGCCGCCGCGCGCTCTGGACATCGAAGCCGCTGGGCTTGGTGAAATGCCAGCCGGGCCGCGCGAAGGTCGCTTCCGGCGAGCGCACGATCTCGGTGACCATGCCCGCCGGATCGCGGCGATACCAGCTGACGTCGGTCATCCGGGTCCGGTTGCCCTGGCCCGAAACGGCGCGCGCGTAGAGCAGGTTGCTGCCATCCTGCAGCCAGACATTGCTTTTCACCGCGCTGTCTCGCGGGATCGCCTTGTAGTCCACGGCTTGCCAGGCCTTGAGCGTTGCGGACGAACGCACCACGATCCGCTCGTTGAAGCCGAAGGTGACGAGCGAGGTCATCGCGGCGACGAGGAACAGCGGCGCAAGCACCTGATGCGCGGAGAGGCCGGCCGCCTTGAGCGCGATGACCTCGCTGTTCTGGTTGAGCGTCATCAGCGTGATGATCGTCGCCAGCAGCACCGAATAGGGGAGGAAGCGGCTGACAAGTTGCGGTGCGCGCAGGCCCACATACGTCAGCAGTTCACCCTGACCATTGCCGGGTGCCGCCAGAATCCGCCCGCTTTCGCTCAGGAGGTCGAGCATCTGCAGCACGAGCACGAGCATCAGCAGCACCGCGATGATCCGCATCGCGAACATGCGGCCGATGTAGAGCGTGATCGTGCGCGAGGGGAAGAAATCAAGCTGCATCGACGGCTCCCGCAGCGTCGATCTGGCGCGGTTGGCGGGCGGCGAACAGCTTCATCACCGAGCGCGCGATCTTGGCAAAGCCCGTTTCCAGCGCGCCGATCGGCTGGCCGCCGGGCACATAGGCAAGCCGCCAGTACATCGACACGATGAGCGCCGCGAACAGCATGAACGGTCCCCACAGCGCGAGGGTGGGATCGACCCGGCCGAGGCTGGATACGTCCTGCCCGTATTCGTTGACCTTGTGGTAGGCGACCACCATCACGATCGAGACGAACACGCCGAGCGCGGAGCTCGATCGCTTGGGCGGCACCGCCAGCGCGACGGCGAGCAGCGGCAGGAGGAACATCATCGCCACTTCGACGAGGCGGTAGTTGAGGCTGGCGATGCTCTGGTAGCGGGCCGCCTCGCTCGAATCCTTGCTCCAGCCGATGCGGAGCAGTTCGGGCAGGAAGTACTCGCGGTCACGATCGCCGCGGCTGCGGAACTGTTCGATCTTGGGCAGGTCGATCGGCAGGTCGTGGGTCGCGAAGGTGAGGACGCGCGGGGACGTGATGCCCGGGCCATCCTGCACGATCTGCCCCTCGGACAGCCGCAGGATCACCGTGTCCGGATTCTCCCGGCTGGCGAAGAACTGCCCCTCGCGCGCGGAGATCACGAGAACCTGGCCATCCTTGGCGGCGATCCGCGCGAAGATCCCGCGCAAGTCGCGCCCCTCGTCGCGGCTGGCATCGACGCGCAGCGCGGTGCGATCCTGCAGCGTGTTGAATTCGCCCACCTTGATCGAGGCGCCCAGTGCGCCCGAACGCAGATCGAACTGGAGCTGCTCGTAATAGTAGCGTGAGAGGGGCTGGAGATAGCCGACGATCACGAGGTTGAGCGCAGCCAGCACCACCGTGAAGAGATAGGGCACGCGCAGCAGCCGTGTGTAGGAGAGGCCCACCGCGCGCATGACGTCGAGCTCGGACGACGTCGCAAGGCGGCGGAACGCAAGCAGGATGCCCAGCATCAGCCCCAGCGGAATCGCGAGGCTGGCATATTCGGGCAGGAGGTTGGCCAGCATCTTGAACACGACGCTGACCGGCCCGCCTTCGGTCGCCACGAAGTCGAACAGCTTGAGCATCTTGTCGAGCACGAGCAGCGACGCCGCGATCACGAAAACCGCGCACATCGGCACAAACACGAGCCGGGCGATGTATCGATCTGTGGCGGTAAGGAAAGGCAAGGGCGGGCGGGCTCGCTGGACCGAATGAACGGCTTCCGGTTAGCCGGGTTCAGGGGCCGGCGGAAGGCGAAAATGCGCGAGTGTCGAAGCGTCCCGTCGATGCTGGCGGGCGCTCAGGCGCGAATCATGCCTTCTCGAGCGTGCATTGCAGCGGATGCTGGTTCTGCCGGGCGAAGTCCATCACCTGGTTCACCTTGGTTTCCGCGATTTCGTAAGGGAAGATCCCGCAAACGCCGACGCCCTTCTGGTGGACGTGCAGCATGACGCGGGTCGCCTGCTCCAGATCCATGTGGAAGAAGCGCTTCAGCACCATCACGACGAATTCCATCGGCGTGTAATCGTCGTTGAGCATCAGCACCTTGAACATGCTGGGCTTCTTGGGTCGGGTGCGGGTCTTGGTGGCGATGCCGATCTGATCGTCGCCGTCCCCACCACCGCTGCCGTCTCCGGGGCCCTTGGGCTCGTCGTCACCGGCTGCGCGTACGGGCATCTCCACCGCGAATGCGGCAGCACAGACAGCAGTGCCCTCAGGGGCGCCGGGGTTGGCTTTCATGTTCATGGCGTAGGGAGAATATCGCATTGCAGGCGCGCAGGTACAAGAGGCGGGTGAACACTTGGCCTCAAAGTCCTGCATCAAGGGAGCATTTCCTGGCCATAAACGTGAACGGGCCGGACAGGAAATCCCGGCCGGCCCGCTCTCGTGTTCAGGTCCGGCGAGCGCCGCAGCGCGTGCCGGAAGTGCCGATCAGGCGGCGTGCTTGATCTTTTCGACCGCGAGGCTGACGCGGTTCGAGATCGGCTGGAAAGCCTCGCTGGCGAGCTTGAGCATGGCTTCGCTGTTCTTCGAGGTCGCGGCGACCGCGGCGTCGAACTGCTTGCGGAGCATCGCGTTCTGCTTCTCGAAGAACTCGGTCGGCGACTTCACCGAAGCGAGATCCTTGACGTCGGCGGTCAGCGTCTCGACGACCGTCTTGCTCTCGGCGACGTAGCTCTTGCTCATTTCCTGCAGGCCGGTGGCGAGGATCTTGGTCGATTCGACGACGGCTTCGACATTGCCCTTGGTGAAGGTGCCAACGTCGGCGAGCGATGCCTGGCTCTTCTCGAACGCGGCCTTGGCCTTTTCGGTGGCGTCCTTGAAGGCGGTCTGGATGGTCTGGGTCACATCGGCGGTCTTGGCGGTCATGGTGAAAGTATCCTTCTGCTTGGCAGCCACGCTCTTCACGGAGGCGGCTTCTTTCTTGGTGGTCTTGACGGGAGGCGTGCTGGTCTTCGCGGCGGGCTTCGGTGCGACCTTGGCGACCTTCGCCGCCTTTTTCGCCGGAGCCTTCCGGGCCGGCTTCACAGCCGGAGCCACCGGAGCATCCGCAGCCGTTTCAGGAGCAGGCGCCGCCGCCTTGGGGGGACGGCCGGGCTTGCCCTTCGGCTTGACAGCGGCAACCGGAGCGGCGGCCGCTTCAAGCACTTCCGGCTGCGCGGGCAGCTCGGCCGGGGTCGGCTCAGCCGCGACAGCCGGCGCCGCGATTGCTGCGTCTGCGATGTCCTTGACTTTGTCTTCCATGGTCTGACTGCTCCTGCGCCGGACACGCCCCACGCGCGAAATCCAAGGAGCTGGATCAGCAGTGGACCGTGTTGCACTGCACAAAATAAGAGTGCAGACGCGAAACGTCAAGCCCTATTGTGCGCTGCAACATAAACGGAAGCGCCCGGAATGATTGGGCTATCGCTGTCTTCGCAGGTGCGGCTCAGCGCGCCTTTACGTAGCGTCCGGGTGCATCCTCGATCACCTTGTCGCCGCGGCCACCGGGTGCGCGCTTGCCTTTGGCAGGGACCATGGCCGCGTCCGAGGCGCGGATCCACTCGATCCAGTCCGGCCACCAGCTGCCCTTGGTTTCCCGCGCGTCGGCGATGAATTCCGCGAGCGTGGTGGGCTCGCCATCGCTCAGCCAGTATTGGTACTTGCCCGCGTCCGGTGGATTGACGACGCCGGCGATATGGCCCGAACCCGCCAGCAGGAAGCGCCACGGGCCGGAGAGCAGCCGGGTCAGCTTCCATACGCTTTCGGGCGGCGCGATGTGGTCCTCGCGCCCGGCCTGGATGTAGCAGGGCGTCTCGATCAGCCTGAGGTCGATCGGCGTGCCGTCGATCTCCAGCGAATCCGGCATGACCAGCCGGTTGTCGCGGTAGAGATCTTCCAGATAGGCCTTGTGCCACTTGGCCGGCAGGTTGGTCGTGTCGCCGTTCCAGTGGAGCAGATCGAAGGCCGGATAGTCCTCGCCGAGCAGGTAGTTGCTGACGACGTAGTTCCAGATCAGGTCCGTCCCGCGCAGCAGGTTGAAGGTGGCCGCCATGTAGCGCCCATCAAGGTAGCCGTCGGTGGCTAGGCTCTCGAGCATCTTGATCTGCTTGTCGTCGATGAACGACTTGAGGTCGCCCGCCTTCTCGAAATCGACCTGCGCGGTGAAGAAGGTGGCCGAGCGCACCTTGTCCGCCGCGCCGCGCCGCGCCAGCAGCGCGAGGGTCGCGGCCAGCGTGGTGCCCGCGACGCAATAGCCGATCGTGTGGACCTGGGGCACGCCCAGCCGCTCGCGCACCACGTCGATCGCCTCGACTTGCGCCATCACGTAGTCGTCCCAGACCACCTCGGCCATCGAAGCATCGGCCGATTTCCAGGAGACCACGAACACCGTCAGTCCCTGCTCGACCGCCCAGCGGATGAAGCTCTTCTTGGGGTTGAGATCGAGGATGTAGAAACGGTTGATCCACGGCGGGAAGATCAGCAGCGGCACGGCGAGCACGTCCTCGGTCGCCGGGCTGTACTGGATCAGCTGGTAGAGCGGGGTTTCGTGGACGACCTTGCCCGGCGTGATCGCGATGTTGCGGCCAAGCTCGAAGGCTTCGGGATCGGTATGGGTGAGCTGGCCCTTGCGGATATCGGCAAGGAGGTGCTCGGCACCTTTCACGAGGTTCTCGCCATGCGTTTCGAGCGTGCGCTCGATCACGATGGGATTGGTCATCGGGAAGTTGGCCGGGCTCAGCGCATCGACGACAATCTTGGTGAAGAACTGGATCTGCTGCTGGCGCTCGGGCGGCAGGCCCTTCACGTCGGCCGCCATCGCCGTCAGCTTCTCCGACAGCAGGAGGTAGGTCTGGTGGAGCAGGGCGAACCACGGCTGGTCGGCCCAGCGCGGATCGGCAAAGCGGCGGTCATTGCGCGGCAGCTGGGCATCCTCCGCCGGCGTGGCGGCTCCGGATGCGGCAGGGCCGATGCCATAGCGGCCGAGCACCTTGGTCCAGAGCTCCAGTCCGTCTTCCCACAGCTTGGCCTGCGTTTCAGCCTGCGAGAGGGGGAGCGCGGCGTACCAGTCGTTGAACATGGAGGTCCAGCGCGCGGGATCAGCCATGCGCGCCATGACCGGCTCGACCTGGCCCGCCTGTTCGGCGCCGAAATCGAGCCACATCTTCTGCAGCTTCGCGGCTGACATCGCCCAGTGCTGCATTGCCGCCGGATCGAGTGGCGGGGTCGAGGCGGTGGGGAGGAACGGGGCGAACAGCGCCTGCACCGCTTCACCCTGCTGACGCATGAGATCCTCGATCACAGCGGTATCGGCAAGGTTGTCCGGCGGTGTTGCGGCGTCAGCCATTGTGGTTCCGATCCCTGTTGCGCTGATTTGCTTATAGCGCCGAATGTGACGGTTGTGAGCCCTTCCGGTTCCCACGGGACGACGATTGTCGTAAGGGGCGTGCTGGATCGGCGCTTTTGCCGAGCCAGAGGAGTGAGTGAAACCACCGTGACCGAAGAATTCTACCGCATGAAGCGCCTGCCGCCCTACGTCATCGCCGAAGTGAACGCGATGCGGGCCGCCGCTCGCGCCCGCGGTGCAGACATCATCGATCTCGGCATGGGCAACCCCGATCTCCCGCCCCCGGCGCATGTCATCGAAAAGCTGTGCGAAGTGGCGATGAAGCCCGATGCGCATGGCTATTCGGCATCGAAGGGCATCCCCGGCGTGCGCAAGGCGCAGGCCAATTATTACGCGCGCCGCTTCAATGTCGAACTCGATCCCGAGAACGAAGTGGTGATGACGATGGGCTCGAAGGAAGGGCTCGCCAGCCTTGCCACCGCGATCACCGCGCCGGGCGATGTCGTGCTCGCGCCGAACCCCAGCTATCCGATCCATACCTTCGGCTTCATCATCGCCGGGGCAACGATCCGTTCGGTGCCGACAACGCCGGACGAGCGCTATTGGGAAGCCCTCGACCGCGCGATGCGCTACAGCGTGCCGCGCCCTTCGGTGGTGATCGTCAACTATCCCTCGAACCCGACCGCCGAGACGGTGGACCTTGCGTTCTACGAGCGGCTTGTGGCCTGGGCGAAGGAGAACAAGGTCTGGGTGCTTTCCGACCTTGCCTATTCCGAGCTCTACTTCGACGGCAACCCGACGCGCTCGATCCTTGAAGTCCCGGGCGCTAAGGACGTCGCGGTCGAGTTCACCTCGATGTCGAAGACCTTCTCGATGGCGGGCTGGCGTGTCGGCTTCGCAGTGGGCAACAAGCAGCTCATCGCGGCGCTGACCCGCGTGAAGTCCTACCTCGATTACGGCGCGTTCACCCCGATCCAGGCGGCGACTTGCGCTGCGCTCAATGGCCCGCAGGATATCGTCGAGCAGAACCGCCTGCTCTACAAGAAGCGCCGCGACGTGATGGTCGAGGCGTTCGGCCGCGCCGGGTGTGAAATCCCCAGCCCGCGCGCCTCGATGTTCGCCTGGGCGCCGCTTCCGCCGGCACTGCGCGAAATGGGCAGCCTCGAGTTCTCGAAGCAGCTCCTCACCCATGCCGAAGTCGCGGTCGCGCCGGGCGTCGGTTACGGCGAGGATGGCGAGGGCTATGTGCGAATCGCCATGGTCGAGAACGAGCAGCGCCTGCGCCAGGCCGCGCGCAACATCCGCCGCTACCTCAGCAGCATGGGTGTCAACGCCAGCGCTGCCTGAACCACAACCATAAGCACAAGCAGCACCGTCATCCGCCGGAGAGGGCCATGAAGTTCAACGACCGCGTCAGCATCACTATCGAAGATCACGTTGCACACGTCCTGCTCGACCGGGCGGACAAGATGAACGCGCTCGACGATGCGATGTTCGAAGGGATCGTGGCGGCCGGCACGCACCTGCACTTCGAAAAGGGTGTGCGCAGCGTGGTTCTGTCCGGCGCAGGACGCTCGTTCTGCGCCGGGCTCGATCTTTCGAGCATGGGCAACACCGATCGCTGGGGTAGCGGGGGCAGTCTGGCCGACCGTACCCACGGCAATGCCAATCGCGCGCAGCAGGCGGCGATGGTCTGGCGCAAGCTGCCGATGCCGGTGATCGCGGCGGTCCACGGCGTCTGCTTCGGCGGTGGTCTGCAGGTGGCGAGCGGCGCGGATATCCGCATCGTCCACCCGGATGCGCGGCTGGCGGTGATGGAAGTGAAGTGGGGCCTCGTGCCCGACATGGCGGGCTATGCGCTGTGGCGCGGCAACGTGCGCGACGATGTGCTGCGCGAGCTGACCTATACCCACCGCGAGTTCAACGGCACCGAGGCGGCGGCCTTCGGCTTTGCCACCCACGCCGATCCCGATCCGCTCGGCCGCGCCATGGCGCTCGCGCGCGAGATCGCCGGGAAGAGCCCGAACGCCGTGCGCGGCGCCAAGCTCCTGACCAATCGCACCGCTTACATGAACGAGGACGAGATCCTCATGGCCGAGAGTGTGGCGCAGCACGAACTGATGTATTCGCGCAACCAGATCGAGGCGGTCCGCGCCGGGATGGAGAAGCGCGCGGCCGATTTCGTCGATCCCTGAGGCGCCGATACCGCCTGAGACAAAGAATCCCGTTGCGGGCACCGCGACGCTCGGCTAACCGCGCCCTTCCACGCTGATGCGCATCGGGGCCCGATGGCGGAGTGGTTACGCACCGGACTGCAAATCCGTTTACGCCGGTTCGATTCCGGCTCGGGCCTCCATCTCACCGTTCGAAGCGCTCCGATTTCATTCGGCAAACGGCATTGGCTCATCGGTTTCCTGATAAACTGCCCTGCACCGGTGTGGATCGATGTGTCCGCATCCGGGGGCCATTGATGGTTCCGGATGAAGGATCGCATCCGGCGCGCTGATCCCTGCGGCCAGTACCGGGGCGAGCGCGCGGGGATGAGGCAGTACTGGCCGGACTATCCTGACCAGCTCGGCTTATATTAACCATGAACATGCACCATCCTCATTGTACCCGTCTCATTATGGAGCAGTGCAAGCCAAAGTAATAAGTCCTTGTAGTTATTTCCCAGCAGAAAATAGAAAAATGGTTCCAATCGAACGTTAAGTTTTATTGCTGCCAGATTTCTGGAAGTTAAGCCCTCCGCAAGCTGGCGGCGATTGTGGTCTTCCACCTGAGGTTTTGGTTGCTCAAAATCTTGGCGCGCGCGGGTCGGCACAGGGGGAAATCCATGACTTACAATGACTATCTCAAGCCGTTCGTCCTTAACGGAACCGATATCGCGTTCATCCTCGCTCAGGTAACGTTCCGCCCCCTGTTCGATGCCAACCACAACGCGCTGCTGAATTGGGATGGCACGACCAGCGCTTACGACGGGCTGGGCACGCTGCTCTATGATGCGCCCATCCGCACGATCACGCAGGCCGGCCTGAGCTCGCTCGGGCTGACCGGGACGTCGCAGGTCGTCGACACCGCGACGGCGCTGAACCTCTTCGGCCCGTCCTACCTCACGAACGTGGATCTCTCGGGCATCCGCAATCCCTCGGGCCAGAACAACAACCTGTCCGGCCTGCTGTGGCAGTACGGCGCGGTCGACCAGATCTTCCCGCGCATGGTGGCGGCGTTCAACACGCTGCCTGCGGCGCACGATGCGGCAGTGAAGGTCTATCTGGCCGCAAATCCCGGCAAGACGGCGGCCGACTTCGACACCCTCTCGCCCGCCGCCCAGCAGCCGTACTTCATCAATTACTACAAGGCCGCACCGACCGCGCAGTATGCGATCCTGGCGGACCCGACCGGCACCACGCTGACCGACGGCACCAAGCAGCCGATCATCATCCAGAACGTTGTCGATTCCTCGCCGCGCGCGATCAGCCTGCTGACGACGACCGCCGGGGTGGTTTACGACACCTGGGCCAATCACCAGGCCGATCCGGCGCATGCCGCCCACGCGCCCAATGAAATCTACTACGACGCCAATGGTGTCGCCACGGTGCTCGACTGGGGCATGCTGAAAACCGTGGCCGATGGCGGCCTTGGTCAGGTGGATACCCAGGCTCGCTTCATCGGCTCGGCCGGTGCCGCGTCGACCGGTTCGGTGACTGCGGGCGCCGATGCCAACTTGGGCGATCACTTCATCGGCGGCCTCAATCCCGGCGTTTCGCCCTCGAACGGCTTCTTCGTGCTGTTCGGCCAGTTCTTCGATCACGGGCTGGACTTCATCGGCAAGGGTTCGTCGGGCAAGACGATCAAGATCACGCTCGATTCGAGCGATCCGCTCTATGGCATGATCGGTCCGGACGGCCGGCCGACCACCTCGATCACGATCAGCCGCGCCAATGTGGACAGCGTCACCTCAACCGGCCCGCAGTATCTCGATCACACCTCGCCGTTCATCGATCAGAGCCAGACTTATGGCTCGCACCAGCAGGTCACCGATCTGCTGCGCGAATGGGTGCTTGATCCCGTTACCGGCAAGTATCACGCCGGCATCCGCATGCTGGACGGCACCACGCTGGCGCAGGCCTGGACCAAGCCCGACGGGACGACCACGCACGATACGCTGCCGACGCTGAACGAACTGCGCGCCGCCGTGATTGCCACCGGCCGCGACGCGCTGAGCTGGGAAGACGTGCTGGATCTGCGCAACCGCGATGCCAGCGGCAAGCTGACCGGCGGCACCACCGGTTCGGCCTTGCTGCTCGACAACAATCCGCGCTTCGATGCGGCGCACCTGCACAAGGGCAATGCGGCGGAACAGGCTGCGGTTGATGCGGCGATCCAGTTCCTCGGCAACAAGATCGCGAACAACCCTGCCCGCCCGGGCGACACGTTCGGCATGGTCAACGGCGTTCTGACCCTGCATCTGGGGACCGCGCTGCCCACCGGGCCGTCTTCGTCCATTCCGGCAGGAACCAACCTGACCGGTGCCAGCGCGCTGTCGTTCTGGGTCGATTTCAGCAACTTCTCGATCAAGGACTTCTCCCACGGCGCGGGCGGTGATTTCACCGCCACGCACGATGCCGTGAGCGAAATCCTGATGGCTTCGGTTGGCGATCACTACATCGCCGGCGACGGCCGCGTGAACGAGAACTTCGGCCTCACCTCGATCCACCACGTGTTCCATGAAGAGCACAACTACCAGGTCGATAACTTCATCGACGCGCTGCACCGCGATGCCATCGTTACGGGCAGCACCGACAACCTGCACGGCTTCCAGAATGCCGTGGCGGCGGTCGATGGCGCCGCGCTGGCAAATGGCGTCCATGTGGTGAACGGCCACTACGAGAACGCTCTCGGCGACTATGTGACGGCCAATGGCACGATCAACTGGGATACCGACAAGACTTTCGCCGCGGTCAAGCTGATCGTGGAAATGGAATACCAGCACTCGGCGGTCGACCAGTATGCTCGCAACGTCTCGCCGAACATCCAGGAATTCGTCGGCTATTCGCCCGACAAGAACCCGGGTGTGACGCTGGAGTATTCGCAGGTGGCGTTCCGCTTCGGCCACTCCACCTTGCGCGAAACGATCGACACGATCGATCCCAATGGCGGCCTGACCGGCAAGATCATGGGCTATGCGCTGCGCGATGCCTTTCTGAACCCGGATCAGTATGCCTTGTCCGGCCCTTCGGCGATCCTGCTGGGCATGACGCACCAGCAGATGAACGAGGTGGACGAATTCGTCACCCCGGCGCTGAACCAGGGTCTGCTCGGCCAACCGCTCGATCTGGCGGCGATCAACATTGCCCGTGGCCGTGATATCGGGATCCCGACCCTGAATGACTTCCGCGAAGCGATCGGCCTGACGCGCTACACCAGCTGGAGCAATTTCGGGCAGAACATGCAGCACCCGGAATCGCTGGCGAACTTCATTGCAGCCTATTCGTTCAGCAATGGCACGGGCAATGCCCAGAACAACGCCGACGCGCTGGCGCGGGCCCAGGCGATCGTCGATCTGGCCAATGGCAACTACAGCGAGGCCAATTCGTCTGCCACAGCCTCGGGCGACGCTCTGGCGAAGCTCGCCACCGGCGACCAGAATGCGACCCTCGCCGATGGCTTGACCTTCGCCATCAACTTCCTTGACGGCGGCGACCAGGGCTTCAACCAGATCGATACCTGGCTGGGCGGTCTCGCGGAAGTCCATCAGCCGGGCGGCCTGCTCGGCGAAACCTTCGACCTGGTGTTCGTGACCCAGATCGAATCGCTGATGGATGGCGACCGGTTCTATTATCTCTATCGCCTTGCCGGTCAGCAGTTCGGCCAGGAAGTGGCGAACGGCCAGCTGAAGGATCTCGTTGAGCGCAACACCGGGCTCACCCACCTGAACGGCAACATCTTCGGTTATGCCGACAAGTACTATGATTTCGGCGCTCACCGGGAAGTGTTCATCGCCGCCAATGGCGGTAACACCGAAACGCAGACGACCAGCAACAACCACAAGTATGGTGACGTCGTTGATCAGAATGGCGTTCTGGTAACCACGGATAACACCTTTGGCGCCCATAACGGCATCGGTGCGCTGACGTGGAACAACAATCCGGCCAATGCCACGGCCGCGAACAACTATGCCAACAACGGCGAAGGCGTTGGTATCTATTCCAACGGTGGCGGCACGCAGGCGCTGGATGGCTCGATCATCAAGGTCGACAACTATGCCTATATCCGCGACACCCGCACGCTCGACAACGGCGCGGATACCGGCGCCAACAAGCTGAATGATGGCGTCAATCTCGATGGCACGCCGAACTCGGGCTCTGAATCCAGCGAAGTGATCGCGGGCACCGCGTTCCGCGACATGCTCTATGCCGGCGGCGGCGACGATACCGTCTATGGCGAAGGCGGCAACGACATCATCTCTGGCGGATACGGGATCGACCGCCTGTACGGCGATGCCGGGTCCGACACGATCTACGGCGGTGACAACCCCGACCTGATCGACGGCGGCGCAGGCGACGACTTCCTCTACGGCGAATCGTCGGGCACCGACATCAACGGCGCTGACCAGGTGGTCGGCGGATCGGGCAACGACTTCATCTCTGGCGGCATCGGCATCGACAAGCTGTCGGCCGGCAGCGGCGATGACAAGGTCTACGGCGATCAGGATACCGATCCGTTTACCCACGGCGATGACGGCAACGACTATGTCGACGGCGGCTCCGGCGGCGACATTCTCTACGGTGATAACGGCGACGACGTGCTTTCGGGCGGCGCCGATCAGGACCAGCTGTTCGGCGGTGCGGGCGATGACATCCTTCGGCCCGGTGACACCACCGGCGCGATGAACATCGGTTCGGACGAAGTGCTGGGCGGTGACGGCGTGGACGATTCGGGCAACAAGCCCGGCACCACCGGCTTTGATATCATCGATTTCTCGGACAACACGATCCGTCCGGGCGGGGTGACCTTCAACCTTGGCAACCAGACCACTCCGGGCGCCGCGGTCAATGGCAACCTCATTCAGGTTCCCAGCACGCAGATCGAAGGCTTGATCGGCTCTGCCGGCGGTGACACCCTGACCGGTGACAATACCAACGGCGCGGCTGGCTGGCTGATCGGCGGCAACGGCGATGATACGATCCAGGGCGGTAGCGGCAACGACATCCTCATCGGCGGATCGGTCCGGCTGGATACGCTGATCGGCAAGTACGGCGATGCCAGCGCCTATGTGCACAGCGCCGAGTACGATCTGGCGCATGGTTCCACGGAATCCCTCGACGTTCTCGATGCCCGCTACGCCGGCGCCACCCATCGCGTGGCGTGGAATGCCGCGCTCGATGGCAAGGGGCTGATCGACGAGGTGAACGCCAAGTTCGGTCTGACAGGCGCGTCCGCCTATCAGGACCATTTCACCGAATTGCTGCGTTCCGATCAGTTCAAGGACATCGTGCTGGGCAATTCCTCCAGCGCCGGTGTCGCAAGCACTGCCAGCGGTAACGACCTTGCGGTCTTCACCGGCAATCTGGCCGACTATACGATCGTGGTGACCTATTATGATCTCTCGACCCGGATGCTCGTGCAAAACGCGAACGCCAACACGGTCCAGGTCCTGAAAGTCACCGACAGCGTGGCCGGCCGGGACGGGCAGGATCTGGTGCTCGGCATCAATACGCTCAAGTTCGCCGACACGACCGTCACCTATGCCAACCATGCGCCTGTCATCACCAGCAATGGCGGCGGTGCGACTGCGGCAGTGTCGATTGCCGAAAACAGCACGGCAGTGACCACGGTTTCAGCGACCGACCTCGATCCTGGGACGAGCCTGAGCTACTCGATCTCCGGCGGTGCAGACGCTGCCCGGTTCCAGATCGATGCCGCAACGGGTGCGCTGATCTTCAAGGCTGCGCCTAACTTCGAAGCACCCACCGATGTCGGCGCCAACAACGTCTACGATGTCGTTGTCCAGGTGTCTGACGGATCGCTGACCGACACTCAGGCGATTGCGGTTACCGTTACGAACCTGAATGAAAACCCTGTCATCACCAGCGGTGGCGGCGGTGCGACAGCGACAGCGTCGATTGCCGAAAACAGCACGGCCGTGGCGACTGTCACCGCAACCGATCCCGATGCCGGGGCGACCCTGAGCTACTCGATCTCCGGCGGCGCCGATGCGGCTCTGTTCCAGATCAATGCCGCTACTGGGGCGCTGAGCTTCAAGGCAGCGCCAAACTACGAGGCACCTGCCGATGCCGGCGCCAACAACGTCTACGACGTCGTTGTCCAGGTATCTGACGGATCGCTGACCGACACCCAGGCGATTGCGGTCTCGGTAACCAATGTGAACGAGGCACCGGTACTGACGGGCGCGAAAGCTGTGCTTGCTGCAGGTGCCGAGGATACTGCCTACACCGTGTCGGCGGCAAACCTGCTGAAGGGCTATACCGACCCCGAGGGCGATACGCTCTCGATTTCGGGGCTCAGCGCAAACCACGGCGTTATCAGCGATAACGGCAATGGCACGTTCACCTTCACCCCTGACGCCAACTACAATGGCCCGGTGACGCTGAACTTCACCGTCAGCGACGGGAAGGGCGGCAGCGTGGCGGGGACGCAGTCGTTCACGCTCGCAGCCGTTAACGACGCCGCTGTCTTTGCAGGCAACCTTGCGGGAACAGTGGCGGAATCGAGCGTGCTCAATGGCACCTCGCAGGTAACCGGCACGCTCAGCGTCACGGACATCGATAACTCGCCAGCCTTTGCCGCCCAGTCGGTGACAAGCACTTACGGCTCGCTCTCGCTGGCTGCCAACGGCAGCTGGACTTATGTCCTTGCGAACAACAATGCGGCTGTCGATGGCCTCAGCACCGGCCAAACCTTGACCGACACGGTGACCGTTACCGCAACTGATGGCACCAGACAGGCGATCACCATCACGATCAATGGCGTCGATGATGTCCGCACCGGCACGTCCGGCGCAGACACCATTACCGGAACGTCCGGCAATGACGTGATCTCGGGCCTCGCCGGCAACGATACGCTCGATGGCGGCGCGGGCAACGATGTCCTCGATGGCGGAGCCGGTAACGACTCGCTGACAGGCGGGGCCGGTACCGACACCGCAACTTATGCCAGCGCAACTGCTGGCGTGACTGTCAGCCTTGCCACGACCAGCGCGCAGAACACGGGCGGAGCCGGGACCGACACGCTCGCGACAATCGAAAACCTCATCGGTTCAGGGTTCAATGACGTCCTGACTGGCAGCAATGCTGCGAACACGATCGATGGCGGCGCGGGCAACGACACGATCGATGGTGGCGCGGGTAACGACACGCTCATTGGCGGCGCCGGTACCGATACGCTGACCTATGCCAGTGCAAATGCGGGTGTGACGGTGAACCTGTCGCTGACCGCTGCGCAGAATACGGGTGGCAGCGGTACCGATACGCTCTCGGGCTTCGAGAATGTAACGGGCTCGGGGTCCGGCGATACGCTGAGCGGAGACGCGGGCAACAACGTCCTCGATGGCGGCGCGGGCAACGATGTCCTCGATGGCGGAGCCGGCAATGACACGCTGACAGGCGGTGCCGGTACCGATACCGCATCCTATGCCAGTGCAACTGCTGGGGTGACTGTCAGCCTCGCTCTGACCGCCGCGCAGAATACGGTCGGAGCCGGGACCGATACGCTCGCGACGATCGAAAATCTGCTCGGTTCAGGGTTCAATGATACCCTGACCGGCAGCACGGCTGCCAACACCATCGATGGCGGCGCGGGCAACGACACCATCAATGGCGGAAGCGGCGCGGACGTGCTGACCGGCGGGGCAGGTGCAGACACGTTCCTGTACAGCGCCGTGGCAGACTCGACGCCGTCAGCACTCGACCGGATCACCGACTTCGTGCACGGGACCGACAAGATCGGGCTTTCTGCCATCGATCCGAACTCGTCTGCGGCCGGTGACCAGGCCTTCCAGTGGGGCGGCAACACCGCGACCGCGCGGGGCATCTGGTGGTCGTACGATGCCGCAAACAACCTCACGCATGTCTATGGTGACACCAACGGCAATGCCTCGACAATCGAATTCCAGATTGACCTGGCAGGCCAGATCGCGCTCACCCAAGCCGACTTCGTGTTGTAAGCTGATCGATGGGGTCAGGCATGCCTGACCCCATTGCCGGCAAACCGCCACAAGGCATCATCAATGGCGGGCGGCTTCGAGCATTGTTGTCTCGAGCCGGTGCAGATCCCGGGCACTACCCGCTTGAAGAAAGCATCCGGCCACCTTGTCGTGACGGGTAGCCCCACGCGGCGGTAGAGATCGGGATGTGCCGCTTGAAGCGCACAGAAATGGGCAGGTATCACGCTATCGGTTGATCGGACTTGTGCTGTAAGGCACATGTAAGTGACCCGCCCTATGGGCTCCGCACCCGATCAGGTGCCCCCCGATGACCACTTCTACTTCGAACGATACTCCCCCTCCTGCGCCGCGGCTCCCCGCGCGGCAGCAAGTGCGTGTGCTGGCCTTCACGGTAGCTGGCCTTGCCGCACTGGCGCTTGTCGTCTGGCTCGTCCTGACCTTGCTCAAGCCCGCGCCCCAGCAGCCGCCCGTCGATCCGCCGGGCACGTTCCGCCCGACGCAGGAACAGCTGGCGACCCTCTCCTTCGAAAAGGTGGGTTCGGGCCTTGCCGAGCAGATCACCACGGCCTCGGGTTCGATCGAGGCGGACGGCGATCTCAGCACGCCGGTGCTGCTGCCCTATTCCGGGCAGGTCATGAAGGTGCTGGTCGATGCGGGGCAGGTGGTGACGGCGGGCCAGCCGATGCTGACGATCCGCACCACCGATTTCGTCGATGCGCGCGGTGCCCTGTTCTCGGCCGAGGCGACATGGCGGTCCGCGCAGGCGGCCCTGCTCAATGCGCGCCGCAATGCTGAGCGGGCCAAGGCGCTGACCGAGACCGCCGGCGGCGCGCGCAAGGACTACCAGCAGGCGCTGACCGATCTTGCCGCGGCAGAGGCGCAGGAGCGCAGCGCGGAGGCGGCGGTGGGGGCCGCGCGCGACAAGCTCGCCATTCTGGGCAAGTCTGCGGGCGAGATCCAGCGGCTGGAAAGCGCGCGGGAGATCAGCGGTCTGCATGAAGTGACCACGTTCCACGCGCCCATTGGCGGCACGGTTGCGCTGCGTGATGTATCGCCCGGCCAGTATGTGGCGGTTGGCGGCGACAAGCCCGTCTTCACGATCACCGATGCCTCGCGCGTGTGGCTGCAGGCGCAGATCGCGGAAAGCGATGCGTCCGGCGTTCATGTCGGCGACAAGGTCGAGGTTGTCACCCCGGCCTGGCCGGGGCGCAAGTTCACCGCCGTGATCGACCTTGTTGGCGCGGGGCTCGATCCGATGACCCATCGCCTGCCGGTGCGCGCGACCATCGCGAACCCCGATGGCGCGCTCAAGCCGCAGATGTTCGCGAGCTTCTCCATCCAGCATTTCAGCCCCGGCACGCGCATTCTCGTGCCGGCAACGGCGGTGATCCATGAAGGCGATAGCGCCCGGGTGTGGATCCTGCGGCCGGACAAGCGCCTCGCCATCAGGCAGGTGCGCACCGGCGAAGAGCAGGGCGGGCGGATCGAGATCCTCAGCGGCCTGCGCGGCGGTGAGACCATCGTTACGGCCGGCGCGCTCTTCGTGAACGAGGCGGGGCTGGGCCAGTGAACCGGCTGCTACGCTTTGCGCTGCGGCAGCGGCTGCTGATCGTTGCCGTCTTCGCGGCGGTGCTGGTCGCAGGCGGCTTCGCCTTTGCGGCGCTCAATATCGAGGCCTACCCCGATCCCGTCCCGCCGATGGTCGAGATCGTCACGCAGACCCAGGGCCTCTCCGCCGAGGAGATGGAACGCAACGTCACCGTGCCGATCGAGGTGGCGATGGCGGGCATTCCGCACCTGACAACGGTGCGCGCGATCTCGCTGTTCGGCCTCTCCGACGTGAAAGTGCAGTTCAGCTACGACCTGACCTATCAGGAAGCGCAGCAGCAGGTCATCAACCGCCTGTCGCAGTTGCCGCCGCTGGCGGGCGGTGCGCAGCCGACCCTTTCGCCGACGAGCCCGATCGGCGAAATCTACCGCTACCGCATCGTCGCGCCCGACGGCTATTCGCCTATGGACCTCAAGACCTTGCAGGACTGGATCCTGCAGCGCCGGTTCAAGCGCATCCCGGGCGTTGCCGACGTGACCGGCTGGGGCGGCAAGCTCAGGGCCTATGAAGTCACGGTCGACAACGACCGGCTGGTTGCCCACGGGGTGACCATGGCGCAGGTGATGCAGTCGCTTGCGAAGAGCGACAGCAACGTGGGCGGCCAGACGATCAACTTCGGTTCGCAGGCGGCGATCGTGCGCGGCGTCGGCCTGATCCAGTCGCCCTCGGCCATCGAGAACGTGCTGGTCGGGACGGCGGGCGGAACGCCGGTCCTGCTCAAGGATGTCGCCAAGGTTTCGATCAGCAACATGCCGCGCCTCGGCATCGCCGGGTACAATGGCATCGATGATATCGTCGAGGGCATCGTCCTCATGCAGCGCGGCGCCAAGTCGATGCCGACGATCCTCGCGGTGCAAAAGGAAGTGGCCGAAATCAACGCTTCGGGTGTGCTGCCGCCGGGTGTGCATCTGGAACGCGTCTACGATCGTTCGGACCTCATCCGCCTGACGACGCACACGGTGCTCGAGAACCTGATGGCGGGTATCATCCTGATCTTCGCGTTGCAGTGGATCTTCCTCGGCAACCTGCGGAGCGCGCTGATCGTTGCCGCGACCATTCCCTTTGCGCTTGCCATCGCGGTCCTCATCCTCGTCGCGCAGGGCGAAAGCGCCAACCTGCTGTCAGTCGGCGCGCTGGACTTCGGTCTCGTCGTCGATGCCAGCGTGATCATGGTCGAGAACATCTTCCGGCACATGGTGGAAAGGTCCGTCGCGGTCGAATCCGGCCACGGCCACTTCAGCCCGGCCACCCGGATGAGCGCCATCCTCCATGCAGGATCCGAAGTGAGCCGGGGCATCTTCTTCGCGGCTGCGATCATCATTGCCAGCTTCCTGCCGCTGTTCACGCTGACGGGGGTCGAGGGGCACATCTTCGGTCCGATGGCGAAGACTTATGCCTACGCGATTACCGGCGGCGTCATCGCGACCTTCACGGTGACACCGGTGCTTTCGGCGATCCTGCTGCCGGACAGTCTCTCCGAGGTGGAGACCAAGCTGGTGGCGTGGCTGCGCCGCCTCTACGAACCGGCGGCGGCCTTTGCGCAGGCCAACCGCGTGCTGACCTTCGGCGGCGCTGCGATTGCGCTCGCGCTGGCGGGGATCGGCGTGCGCTCGCTCGGCATCGAGTTCCTGCCGCATCTGGAGGAAGGCAACCTCTACATCCGCGCCAGCCTGCCGCCTTCGATCAGCCTCGAGGCGGGCCAGCCTGTCGTCAATGCCATCCGGCGCGATCTGGCGAACTACCCGGAAACCGAAGCGGTCCTTTCCGCCCATGGCCGCCCCGATGACGGCACCGACGCGACCGGGTTCTTCAACGCGGAGTATTTCGTCCCGCTGAAGCCCGCCAGCGAGTGGCCTGCGGGCATGACCAAGGACAAGCTGGTCGAAGACATGTCGCGTAAGCTGGGTAACCGCTATCCGGGTGTCGACTTCTCGTTCTCGCAGGTCATCGAGGACAACGTCGAGGAAGCCGCGTCCGGCGTTAAGGGCGCGAACTCGATCAAGCTTTATGGTCCCGACCTTGCGGTGCTGGAGAAGACGGCAGACGCGATCAAGGCGCAGATGGCCAAGGTGAACGGCATCGAGGACCTCGGCGTGTTCCAGTCGCTGGGCCAGCCAACGGTGCGCATCGACGTCGATCTCGCCCGCGCCTCGCGCTATGGACTGACGCCGGACGACATCAACCAGACTGTCGCTGCCGCCATCGGCGGGAGCAGCGTGGCCCAGCTCTACGAGCCCGGGACCGACCGGCACTTCCCGATCGTCGTCCGTCTGAGGGCTGACCAGCGCGGTTCGCTCGAAGCCATTCGGCGGATCACCGTGGGTGCGCCCGCACCCGGCGGCAATGGCCAGATTCAGGTGCCTCTCTCGGAAGTCGCCAATATCCGCCTGACCACCGGTGCCTCGTTCATCTACCGCGAGCATCAGGAGCGCTACATCCCGATCAAGTTCAGCGTGCGCGGACGCGATCTGGGCAGCGCCGTTGGTGAAGCGAAGGCGCGGATCGCCAAGCATGTCACGATCCCGTCGGGCTATCACCTCGAATGGGCCGGCGAGCTCGACAACCTGCAGAACGCGATCTCGAGGCTGGAAATCGTCGTGCCGATCAGTCTGATCCTGATCCTGATCCTGCTTTACGCCAACTTCGGTTCGGTCCGCGATACGTTCCTCGCCTTCTCCGCGATCCCCATGGCCATCGTCGGCGGGGTGCTGGCGCTGGCGCTGACCGGGACGCCGTTCAGCATCTCGGCGGCGATCGGTTTCGTTGCGCTGTTCGGCATTGCGGTGATGGACGGCATTCTGATCGTCACGACCTTCAACCAGGTCGTCGATGATGGCGCGACGCGGCACGTGGCGGTCCGCCGCGCGACCGCGAACGGCATGCGGCCGGTGCTGATGACGTGTCTGGTCGCCGCCATCGGCCTCCTTCCTGCCGCCCTGTCCAACGGCATCGGCAGCCAGGTGCAGAAGCCGCTGGCCCTCGTCGTTGTCGGCGGGATGTCGCTGGCGCCCCTGCTGATCCTGCTGGTGCTGCCGGCACTGGTCGAGCGCTTCTCGCTGCACCTGCCGCCGGAAGATCGCGGGCCGCACGGGCGCGACATCGGTCACCACACCGAGGAAGGGGAGCCCGCATGATCACGCGCCTGCGCTCTGTCCTGTACGCAGCCCTGCCCTTGGCGGCCTGTTCGCTGACCGCCGGTTGCGCCGGGATCGGCGATCCTGCCGCGACTGCGCCGCTGCCAACGGTAGCCGGGGCTTCCGCACCGACCGTCACGGCGGGCGGCGGGGCGGTTCCCGCCCAGTCCTTCGCGGTGGGCGAGACGACGCCCCGCGCATGGTGGACGCGGTTCGGCTGCGATGCTCTCGACCAGCTCGTCGATCAGGGCCTTGCCGGGAGCAACGACATCGCCGCCGCCGATGCCGCCTTGCGCGCGGCGCGGGCGCAGGCCGGGGTTGCCGGTGCGGCGCTGGCACCGGGCGTGGACGTGTCGTACTCGGCCCAGCGCTCGCAAAGCCCCAATTCGCTGCAGTCGCCGCTCGCCGATGCCACGCAGACGCTCTACTCGCTGCACACCGCGCAAGTAACGGTGAGCTACCCGCTCGATCTGTTCGGCGGTCTGCGCGCGCGGCGTCAGTCGGCGCGGGCGGCGGCCAAGGTTGCGGCGGCGCATCTCCTTGCCGCGCGCCAGACGCTGGCCGCCAATCTCGTGGTGGCGGCGGTGAGCCGGGCGGCGCTGGAGGACCAGATCGCCGCCACCGAGACATCGATCAGTTCGGCACGGCAGATGCTGGAGCTGACCCGCCAGCGCCGCGCGCTGGGGGCAGCAGGCGACGCCGACGTTGCCGCGCAGGAGGCCGCGCTCGCATCACAGGAAGCCGCGCTGCCCGCGCTTCAGCGCAGTGAAGTCCACCAGCGGGCGGTTATCTCAGCGCTGCTTGGCCGCGCGCCGGGCGAGCCGTTGCCGCCGCTGCCGGGGAGCACCTGTTTCGTGCTGCCGCCGCAAGTGCCTGTCGCGCTTCCCGCCGTCGTGGTGCAGGGCCGGCCCGACGTGCAGGCTGCCGCTGCCGCAGTCGAAGGCGCTGCGGCGGATGCCCGCGCTGCCGTGGCCGCCCGGTTCCCCTCGCTGATGCTGAGCGCCAGTGCCGGCGGAACGGCGCAGGCGTTTTCCAGCATGTTCACCGATGGCAATGTCTTCTGGTCGCTGATCGGGAGCGTGAGCGCGCCGGTGTTCCATTCGGGTGCGCTGCGCCGCCAGCAGCAGGCTGCTGTGGCCCTGCTGGATCAAAGCAAGGCGCAGTACCGAACGGTCGTGTTGCAGGCCTTCGTCGACGTGTCCGATGCCATCAACGGGCTCCAGGCCGATGCGCGGACCGAGGACGCTTCGGTCCGTGCGCTGGCGGCTGCCGAGCAGTCCTACACCTTCACGAAGCGTCAGCAGCAGCTCGGCGACGTGGGGACGTTCATGCTGCTCCAGTCGCAGGCGGCGGTCCAGCAGGCCCGTCTGCAGCGCAGCGCGGCGTGGGCGGCACGGCTGGTTGATACGGTGGCGCTCTATCAGGCCAATGGACAGGCCGAATAGGGGCTAGACCGCCGGGTAGCGCAGGGTGACGGCGGTTCCGCCCGCTTCGCTGGCGCCGAACCCGATCGAACCGCCCGCCGATTCGATCAGTCGCGTCACGATCGCGATGCCGAGCCCCGATCCGTGGGACTGCCCGCCATCGGCGCGCGAATAGATCCGGCGCCCATCCGATCCGCTGCGCATCCTGATGCCCGGTCCGCCATCGGCAACCACGACGGTCGCCGCCGCATCATCGCAGATGACCGTGATCGCGGCATCTGCGGGCGTATGGCGCAGGGCGTTCTCGATGATGTTCGCGAGGGTGATCCGCACGAGTGATTCCGGGGCGAGGCGGGCCGGTCCGTCCCCCGATCCGCGCACGGCGATCTCGCTGCGGCCCGAGGAGGCGATCAGCACCTTGAGCTCCTCGATCACCGCGTCTGCCACTTCCGACACCGCGCGGGGTTCGCCGGCAATCGGCTCGCCATTGCGGCCATGCAGCTCCAGCATCTGGGTCACGACCCCGTTGGCGCGGTCGACTGCCTCGACGACCTTGATGCGGGCTTCGCCGTCCGCCACGAGTTCGGCCCTGAGGCTGATCGTGGCGAGCGCCGTGCGCAATTCGTGCGCCACGGTGGCGGAAAACACGCGCTCGCGTTCGTAGCCGGCAACAGCGCGGTCGAGCAGATCGTTGGCGGTGTGGACCAGCGGCACGATCTCGGCCGGGACGACATCCTCGCGCAGGCGTGCCTTGCCCGGGCGGATGGGATCGAGTGCCCGCGCGTCCCGCGCGGCCTGCCGGATCGGCCGCATCGCCCGCCCCACGACGACAAGGCTCGCCAGGGTCGAACAGACAAGGGCAATGAGCACGATGACGGCAAAGCGGCTGAGGAACTGTTCGGTGATATCGTCGCGCAGCACCGCCGGGTGGCGGCGATCTTCGGCGATGACCAGCGTCTGTCCCGCCTTGATCGGCCGGATCAGGAAGTCCGAATAGCGGCCATGGAGGAACGCCGGCCGCGCAAGCCGGGCGGGGCTCAGGTCGGCGATGTCCGCGATCTGCGGCCCGGACAGCCGGCGGACATTCCCGCCCGCAACCATGTAGATGGCGACAGCGCCCCCGTGCCGTCCGCCTGTCGCCTTGTCGGCCTGCGGGTTGGCGGGCATGGCGAGGTACTGCGCCGCCTCGCCGCTCATGAAGCGCTCGGTCAGATCATCGCCCACCGCGTTGATGGTCTGATTGACGATGATGGGCAGACCAAGCGCGAGTGCGAGCGCCACGGCAACTTGCGCGGCGACGATGCGCGACCACAGGCTGCGGGTCATGCCGCATCAGCCTCGATGCAATAGCCGAGGCCGCGGAGCCAGGCGATCCGCGCCGTGGACCCGGCTGCCTTGAGCTTGCGGCGCAGGCGGTGAATGCTCACCTCGAGCGCGTTGGCGGTGAGCGCATCGTTCGCCGCGCACAGGCGGTCTTCCAGTTGGGCGGCGTTGAGCGGCCTGCCCCGTGATCGCAACAGGATTTCGATCAGCGTGCGCTCGCGCGGAGAAAGGTCGATCGGGGCGGCATTGACGCTCACGACCCGGCTGTCCGCATCGAAGGCGAGGTTGCCGCAGACCATCGTGTTTGAAAGGCGTTGCTCGGCCCGCCGCATGACCGCGTTGAGCCGGGAGAGCAGTTCGGCAAACAGGAACGGCTTGCCAAGGTAATCGTCGGCGCCAGAGTCGAGGCCGTCGATCCGCGAACCCACATCCGATTGGGCGGTGAGGATGATGAGGGGAATGCGGTTCCCGCCGCGGCGCACCAGGCGGACGAGGTCGAGCCCGTCCATGTCCGGCAATCCGCGATCGATCACCGCTGCGTCGAAAGCGTAGAGCGACAGCAGTTCGGCCGCGCCGCTGCCGGTCGCGCAGAATTCGGCATTGATATCGGCCCGGTTGAAGGCGGCAAGCAGCGCCTCCGCCAGAGCAGCGTCATCTTCGACCACGAGCAGTTTCACGAACGTCGTCCCTTGGCAGCGAAGGCGTCATGGGTTTCGATCGCGCGCTACGGTCCTGCGCTGATCAGGGCGCTGCCGGTCGCAGCTTCGGCGGCCGATAGCAGCGCCGGTATTCCCTGTTCCTGGCGATATTGTCAAACCTGCTCAAGCCGGTGGGCAGCGCGTTGACGGTTCAGGCCTAGCGCGGCGTTTACCATGAGCCCCGCTGCGCTTGCCGCGCTTCGGTAAAACGACTGAGAGAATTTTTCCCGCAAATTTACGATTTTGAAGGCGGTTTGCTTACATGGACGGAGCTTGGGTCACTCTCGTGCCCGCTTTCAGTCCGTGGTGACGGTCTGGCGGCGCAGCGTGAAGGGGCGCCCAGCTGTTGGAGGAATGTCGCGGGATGTCGCGCCGAACGAAAGCACTGGCAGGTCAGGTTCGCGCCTCGATGCGCGGCCTGATCGCTAACCTGCTGCGTGACACGGCAGGCACCACGCTGGGCATCGCCCTCGCTACGATCATTCTGCTACTCGCCATTACCGGCAGCGGCACCGACATGGCGCGCGCCTACATGACCAAGGCCAGCCTGCAGAACGCCTGCGACGCGGGCGTGCTGGCGGGCCGCAAGGCCATGGCGACTTCGGGCGTCTACGGGACCGCGGAGACGGCGAAGGCGAACAAGATGTTCAACTTCAACTTCAATCCGCTCGCCACCAATACCACTGCCGCCACCTTCACCACCACTTCGACGGGCACCGGCGGGATCACCGGAACAGCAACCGCCGTGATGCCCACGGTGATGATGGGCGCCTTCGGGTTCAATTCCATCTCGCTCACGGTGGCGTGCGGCGCTGAACTGCAGATGGCGAGCGCCGATGTGATGTTCGTGCTCGATACCACCGGCTCGATGGCCTGCAATCCGGACGGTACCAACTGCAACAGCAGCAGCACCTCGAAGATCATGGGCCTGCGCACGGCGCTCCGCAATTTCTATGCGACTGTCGCCAATGCCGTGACCGACAAGGCCAACACGCGCATCCGCTTCGGTTTTGTGCCCTACACGGTTTCGGTCAACGTTGGCGGCCTTGTTGCATCAGGGCAGATGCCGACAAGCTATTTCGCCGATACCCAGCCCTTCCAGACCGCGCTCGCGAACTTCACCACGCCGGTCTACGTCGGCACGGCGGGCACGCCGGTTGCGAGCACCCAGACCTTCAGCTCGAACATCACCCAGACCCAGTGCAACAGCTACGGCACGAACAGGTACCCGACGACCGGCAGCAATCCGGTTACCGGCGGCGGCCCGGCGCCTGCGGCGACGACGAGCACCAGCTATTCGTTCCGTTCGTGGACGAGGGTGTCCGGCAACGGCTCCAGCGCGCTGGGCACCTGCGTGCGCAACGTTTCGACGACGACCACGACTTATGTCACCCGCTACCAGTTCACCAACTGGACCTTCCGGGCGGCGACGCTGGACGTGCGATCGTTCAAGGGGCTCGGCTCCGTGCCCGTGGTAACCAACATCTCCTCTTCGGCGACGGTTCCCAACTCCGGCACGTATGACATGGTGGCTCTGGCGGCCCTCAACGGGACCACCGGCGTAACCGGCCTCACCACGACCAACGTCCAGTGGAGCGGCTGCGTCGAGGAACGCCAGACGGTGCAGAACCTCGCGATGAACCCGGTGCCGAGCGGTGCGACCGACCTCGATATCGATTCGGTTCCCTCAAGCGATGCGACGCGCTGGAAGCTCAACGAGAACGACCTCGAGTGGTACCGCGGCAGCACGAACGTCGCCTCGCGCACGGTGACGTCGCTCCAGAGCGATACCTACCGCGTGAGCTCGCAGTGCCCGCCCCAGGCCATGTTGTTCACCGAGGTTGATACGACCAATCCCGGCGTGGTTCCCACGTGGCTCGACAACTACGTCAACACGCTCGTGGCGAATGGCAGCACGTATCATGATGTCGGCATGATCTGGGGCGCGCGTCTGGGCAGCCCAACCGGAATCTTCGCGACCAACGTGACGGCGGATGCGACCAAGTATCCCTCGGTCAGCCGGCATATCATCTTCATGACCGACGGTATCATGCAGCCGAGCACGGTATCCTACAGTGCTTACGGCCTGGAGCTTTACGACAACCGGGTCGCGCCCTCGGGAACCAACGACACCACCTTGGCCGATTACCACAACAGCCGCTTTCTGGCGGCCTGCACCCGGGCCAAGAACCTTGGCTACACGGTCTGGGTCATCGGCTTCGGTACCTCGCTCACCACGCAGATGACAACCTGCGCCACGGCCGGGCGCGCCTATTACGCGAGCGACACGACCGCGCTCAACAACACCTTCAAGTACATTGCCGGCCAGGTGGCCGATCTGCGGATCAACAAGTGATGGCGCGTCATCCCCTGCGGCTCGCCCTGCGCCGTCTGCGCGGCCGGTGGCTGCTGCGCGACGCGCGCGGGGTCAGCGCGGTCGAGTTCGCCTTGACGGCGCCGATCCTCTTCCTCGTGGTGTTCGGATCGATCCAGGTTGCGCAGGGCTACTACGTGCGCACTGTCCTGATCGGGTCGATCAATGCGGCGGCGCGCAAGTCTTCGATGCAGAGCGGCCAGACGAATTCGGCAACACTGGATTCGCTGGTCCAGAAGAACATTCTCTACGTGATACCGACCGCCAGCGTCACCTTCACGCGCAAGAACTATGCGGACTTCACCTCCGCCGGCATGCCCGAGGACTTCACGGACACCAACGGTAACGGTGTCTATGACAACAAGGAATGCTTCGTCGACATGAACGGCAACAATGTGTGGGATGCCGACATGGGCAAGACCGGCCTCGGCGGCGCGAACGATGTCGTGGTCTACACCGTCACCGTGACGTACCCGCAGTGGTTCGGCTTCGCCAAGATGTTCGGCCTGCCCGCGTACCAGACCGTCCCGCAGACGACCATTCTGAGGAACCAGCCCTTCGCCACACAGGCTACCCGCACCGGGGTCTCGGTATGTCCAGCATGATGCCCCGCTCCCATCCCGGCACCCCGGCGGCCATGCGCCTGCGGCGCTTTCTCGGGCGCATTGCGAAGAGCACCAGCGCGGTGAGCGCGGTCGAGCTTGGCCTTGCCCTGCCGTTCCTCATGGGCTTGACCCTGTCTGGGGTCGAGGTGGTCAACCTTGCGCTGATCCACGTGCGGCTCAACCAGCTTGCGATCACCGTCGCGGACAATGCCAGCCGCGCCAAGCAGACTCAGGTCAACGGCGCGCCGCAGTTCCGCGAGTATGACGTCAACCAGGTGTTCCGCGCCGCCGCCCTGCAGAGCGAGGATCTTCAGATCCCCACGCGTGGCCGCATCATTCTCTCCAGCCTGCAGGTCAACAGTTCGGGCGGCCAGTGGATTGCCTGGCAGCGCTGCTGGGGCCTGAACTCGTGGGTTTCGCGCTATGGCCCGCAGGGAACCGGGGCCACTGGCACCGCGTTTGCGGGCATGGGCTTCACCGACACGAAGATGACCGCCGATGCCGGCACCGCGATCATGTTCGTGGAGATCGCCTACAACTACAAGCCGTTCTTCCTCGGCAGCGTCCTGCCCTCGAAGGTCATCCGCAAGGAAGCCGCGCTCTACGTGCGCGACGACCGCGATCTGACGCAGATCTACAACCCCTCGCCCGCGCAGCCCGTCGCGAGCTGCTAGGACGCCGGTGCAGCAGCCGGGGCAGGAACGATCCGGCTGATCACCCAGGCGACAATGCCGAACCACACCGCGCCCAGCGCAATGGCCACGATCACCTGGCGGAAATCCTCGCCGGCCTGGATCACCGGGGCATTGAGCACGGTGATGAACAGCATGGTGCTCTGGTTGCACGCCAGCGCCGCGCGGCCTGCGACGACGAGGAACAGCGCGACGACCATCAGCAGCAGCGCCGCGATGATCAGCGCCGTGTTGCCGGTCGCGGCGCCGGTCTGCAGCAGGAAGCTCATGCCAGCGCCCGTCAGCGCGCCGATCAGTGCGCCCGGCAAGGCCTTCATCGACAGCTCGTGCAGCGCCGACCACGCCCACAGCAGCAGGAACCCGGCATAGAGCGGCGTGACGTGAAGCCATGCCCCGAGCGCGACGAAACCGGCGATCAGGACGATCACGCCAAGCGTGACGATCGCGGCCTGCCCCAGGGGCATCTGTGGCGGCGCGCCTGCGCCGGTGGATGTGGACATGGTATGGCTCTCCCGCAGCGTCCGGTGCGATTGGTTCGCCCGGATCTGCATGCAAGGCTCGCCCGCGCACCCGCCGTTGTCAACTCTAGCGCCTTTGCGCGGCTCCCTGCCTGGTGCTAGGCCACGGCGCATGACTCCCGAGCTCGATCCGTTTCATGCCATCACCATTTCCGCCATCGCCCAGCGTCTCATCGCCGAGGGGCGATCCGTGATCCGCATGGAGTATGGCCAGCCATCGACCGGCGCGCCGGCTGCTGCGCTCGCCCGCGCCCGCGCCGTGCTCGATGAGGAAGACAAGGGCTACTGGGAAAGCACCGAATTGCTGGCGCGGCTGGCGCGGCATGTCGAGGAGACGACCGGGGTCGCCGTTTCGCCGCAGCAGATCGTGCTCACCTGCGGCGCATCGCCCGCGCTGGTGATCGCACTTTCGCTGCGCTTTGCTCCGGGGGCGCGCGTCGCCATCGCGCGGCCGGGCTACGTTGCCTATCGCAACACCCTGCGCGCGCTCTCGATCGAGCCGGTCGAGCTGCCTTGCGGACCCGACGTGGGCTACCAGATCACCGCCGCCGCGCTTGCCGCGCTCGATCCGGCGCCCGACGGCGTGATCATCGCCAGCCCCGCCAACCCCACCGGCACGGTCATCGCGCCGGAAGAAATGGCGGCGATTGCCGAGGTCTGCCGCGAGCGCGGGATCCGCATCGTCTCGGACGAGATCTATCAGGGCATCACGTATGGCGCTCCCGCCAGTTCGATGCTGCCGTTCGACGACGCGGCAATCGTCGTGAACAGCTTCTCCAAGTATTTCAGCATGCCGGGCTGGCGGCTCGGTTGGCTGGTCGTGCCGGAAGATCTGATCGGTCAGGCCCGCGCGCGGATGGGCAACCTGTTCCTGACCCCGCCTTCGCTCAGCCAGCATGCCGGGCTCGCCGCGCTTGATTGTGCCGAGGAACTCGACGGCCATGTCCGCACATACGCGCGCAACCGCGATCTGCTGCTGGCGGCGCTGCCTGCCATGGGCCTCGCCCGCATCGCTCCGCCCGACGGCGCGTTCTACGTCTATGCCGATGTCGGCCACCTGACGCAGGACTCGATGGCGTTCTGCATCCGCCTGCTCGAGGAAACCGGCGTCGCGACCGCGCCGGGGATCGATTTCGATCCTGTCGATGGGCACCGCTTCATCCGCTTCAGCTTCGCCGTTTCCACTCCGCTGGTGGAAGAAGCGATCGCGCGCATGGTGCCGTGGTTCCAGGCGCAGCCGGTGCTGGCTGGCGCCTGATACGAAAAAGGGGGCAGCCTTGCGGCCACCCCCTGATCGTTTGCGCGGCTGCCAGCCTTACAGCGCGATGGCGAGCGACGCGCGGCCCGAATAGCCCGTGCCGCCGCCTTCCAGCTTTTCGTAGCCGAAGCCGATCTTCCACGTGTAGTCGAGCCCGCCCTGCATCAGGCTGACTTCGCCGACCCAGGCCGAAGGCAGCTGCTGGCCGGTGAGCGTGAAGGTATCGCCGCCGCTTGCCGCACCGCGGTTGAACGTGGCGATGGTGTTGCCGACTTCGCCGGAAATCCGACTGCGGCGGCCACCCTCGACCTCGACGGTGAAGGGGCGGTTCTCGTAGTCGCCCGGAGCGCTGCTCCAGCTTGCCACCAGCGTGGTGTTGGCATTGGCGACCGTGCTGGTGCGGCTCGCCAGCGTCAGCGCCAGCGGCGCGTTACCGGCTTCGGTGTAGCCGTTTTCCTTCAGGCGGAAGTATTCGATGGTCGCACGCGGCTTGATCTTGAAGTGATCGCCGATCGGAACCGCATAGGAAATGCCGCCCGAGCCCGAAATCATCGTGCCCTTCCACTTGCCGCTCGCGCTGTAGTTGAACGACTGGCTGTCGACCGAGCCGGTGAAGGTGCGGGTCGAAGTGAACGAGGGCCGGCCATAACCGACGCGCGCATAAGCATAGATCGGGCCCGAGGCGAGGCGCCAGAACGCCGCGAGTTCGATATCGCTCACCTTGACCTTCTGCGTGGCATCGGTGGTCGAATTGCCCGAGAAGTAGGTGAACGAGCCGCCGACGTGGCCAAAGCCCAGCGCCTTTTCGAAGCCGAGCGAGAGACCGCCGCCGCTGTTGCTGTAGCCCTGGGTGGCGCCGGCCGTCTTCTTGCCCTTGAAGTAGATCGGCTCGATCCACGCACCGGCATCGCTGATCGTGAACCAGCTCGAATCATCGTCAATCCGGCGGGCGGCGAGGCGCGTGCCGCGGGTGAGCAGATCGAGCGAGCCGCCGGCATAGTCAGGCAGCATCTGGTTGAACTGGGTCTGCAGCGTGGCGGTATCAGCCGCCTGCAACAGGCTCGATTGCAGCAGCGTGTCCTGCGCGGCGTTGGCGAGGATCGCGCTGTAGGCCTGCGACTGCGGGACGTTGAGCCCGATTTCAGCAGCGGACTTGCGCGCGATGGTCAGCGTCACGTCGTTGCCCACTGCCGCGACGGTGCCCTTGAACAGCACCGGCAGATTGAGCGCCGAGCTGCCGACATTGGCGCCGCCCGTGAGCGTGCCGGCGCTGAGCACGGTGTAGGTGCCCTCCGCCTTGGCCAGCGAGGTGACCTTCGCCGAAATCTTGGCTCCGCTGGCGAAGTTCGCGGTATCGGCGACGAGCTTGGACGACGTGCCCGTCGTGCCATCGACGTAGACGCCGAGCGTACCGTTCGCGCCCACATTGATCGACTGGACCGTCGTCGTGATGGCCGAGTTGGCGCCGAACGTGCCGCCATTGACGGTGACGGCAAGCTGCGAACCGCCGGTGACGGTGCCGCGATAGATCGCATTGTCGGCAAGGGTCAGCGTGCCGACCTGATCGCCCAGGATCAGCGTGCCGGTGAAACGCGAATTGCCTGCCATCGAGAGCGCAGCCGTGCCGGTGCCGAAATCGATGTTGCCGGTATACTTGGCGTCATCCGCCAGCTTCACGGTATCGTTCCCGGCGCCAAGGAAGGTGTTGCCGGTGACAGTGCCCGAGCCGATATCGAGCGTATCATTGCCGCTGCCGGTGTAGATGTTGCCCTTGATCGAGGTGTAGACCTTGGCAGTATCGGGGTTGTAGCCCGTCGCCGCCTTGTCGGTGGTCTGCGAGGCGGCGTCGGTGCTGTTGAGCGACTGCTTGATCGTCACGCCCGAGGTGTTGGCCGAGACGTCGATCGCCGCGAGCTGGTCTTCGCTCGAACCGGTCACCGAGATCGTCTTGTTGTTGGTGATCGTGGTGAGCGTGCCGGAAAGATCCTTGATCGCCGCCGACGAGCCGATGCCCGGCTGGCTGATCACCGCGCTGATCGTGCCGGTGTTGTAGAGCGAGGGGACGGTCGAGCCGGCATTGATGAGGATGCCGACCGCACCCGAATCCACCGTCGTCGCGGTCACGTTGCCGCTGACGCCGATGCCGTTGGTGAGCGTGACATTGCCGCCCTTGCCGCCGATCACCACGCCCGAGGCATTGGTCGAGCTGAACGTCGCATTGGCGGTGACGCTGCCGTCGATCCCGAGCGAATAGGTGCCGGTGCTGCTTGCGCCGCCGCCGATGGTGATGTTGTTCGCGCCGCCGATCTGGATCGCGGGGCTGTTGCCGATCGACTGGATCGAACCCGTGGTCTCGGTGGTCGAGCCGCTGCTGGAGGCCGTGGTCACGATCACGCCGCCAGCGACGTTGCCGTTGATCTCGACCGCAGCCTTGCCGGTGGACAGCGCGCTGCGCGGCAGGTTCTGCGTCGCGCCGCTGTCGGCGGTGTAGCTGGCTGCCTGCGAGAGCGAGCCGTTGATCTTGACGTAGCCGCCGACATCGCCGTTCACCACAAGCGCTTGCGCGCCGCTGCCGACCACGCCGATGGTGCCGCCAGCCGAAACGTTGCCGGAAACCGCACCGGTGCGGATGCCGACCGAGTTGTCGCCCTTGACCTTGATCGTCCCGGTGTTGGTGACCGCGCCGGTCAGCGCGGAATCAACCGAGATGCCGGCAGAGTTCAGGCCGTCGATGGTGATCGTGCCGGTGTTCGAAATGGTGCCCGTAGCCGTGCCGCCCGGCGCCACGCGAATGCCATAGCGCCCGGTCGCCTGGGCGATGGGGCCTTCGGGGATGCCGTTGTTGTCGGCATCGGGCGGGGTGAAGGTTTCGAGCACCTGGATCGTGCCGGCGTTCGAGACGTTCGAGGTGGTCCCGCTCTGGACGACAACGCCCGCCGCGCCGTCGCCCGCGCCCATGTTGAGCGTGCCGCCGCTCGCCACCGTGACATCCTTCGAGGCATCGACCGTCACTGCAGTGCCGGTGTCGAGCTTGATGATGCCGCCGCTCGCCACGGTCACGGCACCGGCTGTCGACGTCACCAGCGGAACGGTCGTCGCGGTGCTGACGGTGGTGTCGGCAAGCGCCGGGGCAGCGCCTGCCATCAGGGCAGCCGGTGCGGCCGTGGCAAGGAGGTTTGCTACGTTCTTGGCGGCATGCTTGAAGGTGCGGGCCATCGGGGTTGAGCTGTCCATCAGTATCTCGTCATCCGGCATGGGGAGCCTTGCCGCGATGGCAAACGGCGCCCGTGTGGTACTAGGTCCAGCGCGCCGCGTCATCGCGCACCGGCATTGATCAAGCAAAATCGCGCGAAAGCCTCCCTTAACGGCAGATGATCCGCTGCGATTTGCGCGCGTCTTAACGCGATTCTTCGCCATGACTTAGCGGAAAATTTCAGCAACATTTCGTTGCGGTAAACCCGGCGTTCAGGTCCGGCTATTCGGCTTGATGCCAGAGGGCTTTACTTGGCTCGCGAAAGCTCTTGCCGGGGGTTGCGGCGGCCTCCATTGTAGGTGATCAGGACTTCGCTTTTGCTTCAAGATGGAAATAGCCCAGTGGCAGGACGCATTCTGCTCGTCGAGGATGATACCCAGATCGCGGACTACATCATGTCCGGGCTTGCCGAGGAAGGTTTCACCGTAGACCGCGCCGGAAATGGCCGCGACGGTCTTTTCCTTGCGACGGACAGCCAGTTCGATGTCGTCGTGCTGGATCGCATGTTGCCGGGCATGGACGGGCTGGCGGTGCTCAAGGCCATGCGCGCAGCCGAGATGACGACGCCTGTGATCATGCTGTCCGCCCTCGCGAGCACCGACGACCGCATCGCCGGGCTCACCGCCGGGGCGGACGACTACCTCGGCAAGCCGTTTTCATTCGGTGAGTTGCTCGCGCGGATCCAGGCGCTCCTGCGCCGCTCCACCGGCGGCGTGCGACAGGCGGAGGAAACCACCCTGCGCTGCGCCGATCTCGAACTTGATCGCCTGACCCGGCAGGTCCGGCGGGGCGCGCGCAAGATCGCGCTCCAGCCGCGCGAGTTCCGCCTGCTCGAATACATGCTGATGCATGCCGGTGAGGTCGTGACGCGGACCATGCTGCTCGAGGCGGTGTGGGATTATCACTTCGATCCCGGCACCAACGTGATCGACGTCCATATCAGCCGCCTGCGCCGCAAGATCGATGACGGCGAGGAGCAGACCCTGTTCCACACCGTGCGCGGGGCTGGTTACCGGCTCGCGGCGGACTGACCGCGCTCATGTCGGCGCGCGCCGCTCTGAGATCCGGGCGCCGAACCGTACGGCGCGGTCTCTCGCCCACGATGCTGCGGCTGGTGACGGCGATCTTCGTGCTGCAACTGGTCTCGAGCGCGCTCGTGATCCTGTTTCTGCGCGGGCAGATGCTCGATGTCGTGCGGCTCGACCGCGAACGACAGGTCGCCGACGTACGTGACGACCTGCTCGCCGCCTATTACGACGGAGGCCGTGAGGAACTGGCGGAATTCATCACCGCCCGCCGCGGCAGCGCGGCCGATCCTGCTGTGTTCGTGGCGCTGATCGGCAAGGGCCCGCCGGTGCTGAGCAACCTTGTGCGCGTGCCCGCCCTGGCTCCTGCGAACCGGCCGCAGCAGGTCGTGGTAAGGCGCGGCCCTGATCAGCCGCCGAGCGAGGGACTGGCGCTGGTCGGCCAGTTGCCCGACGGCGAGCGACTTATTGTGGGCGTGGTCAGCCTGACCGAGCGGCGCATCAACGTGGCTTTCGCTTCCACCGCCGAACTGACCATTGCGGTTGCGGTGCTGATGGCGCTGCTGAGCGCTGTCGTGGTTGGCTTCGTCATCAGTCGGCGCACGCACCTCATCGCTGAAACCGCCGCCGAGCTTGCCTCGGGCAACTTCGGCGCGCGGGTGCCGATCGAAGGAACGGGTGACGGCTTCGATCACTTGCGCCAGCAGCTCAACCTGATGGCGGAGCGGATCGGCGAACTCGTCGGGCAGCTCAGCGCGGTCTCTGGCGCACTCGCCCATGATCTGCGTTCGCCGGTCACGCGGCTTTCCGCGGCGATCGATCTCGCGCTCGCGCGGGTCGATGAGCCGCGTGCGATCGAGGCGCTCCAGGCCGCGCGGGCCGATGCGGATGCCTTGCGCGCCATGCTGGAGACGGCGCTCGAGATCAGCCTGATCGAGGGCGGCGCGGTCGAGGATCGCCGCCAGACGCTCGATCTGGCGGCGGTCGCAGAAGACCTCGTCGAGCTCTACGATCCGCTCGCCGAACAGTCCGAGGTGCGGCTGGAAGCGCGTCTGGAGCCGGTGACCGCACCGGCAGACCGCGAACTTGTCTCGCGCGCACTCGCCAACCTGATCGACAACGCGCTCAAGTACGGCGGCGATGCGGTCGTCGTTTCCACGCGCTGCGTGCCGGATGCCGATGGAGCGCTCTGGGCCGAGATTGCAGTGGAAGACAACGGGCCCGGCATTCCGCCAGCCGACCGGGCGCGGGTGGTCGAACGGTTCGTGCGGCTCGACGATGCGCGCACCCGGCCCGGCGGCGGACTGGGCCTTGCCATGGTCGCCGCGGTGGCGCGGCTCCATGGCGGCAGTTTCGGGCTTGGCGATCCCGCTGCGGACGGTCCTTCAGGCGGGAAGGGCCTGGTTGCCACCTTGCGCCTGCCCGTTTGAAAGCGGCCCGTTTGAAAGCTGAGTTGCCGAGACGCGGCCCGTCCGCTCCAGCTTGCCCCAGCCGATGCCGAGGCCCTGCAGCGCCGCACCCACTGCGCGGATGACCACGCCGTACATCAGCTGGCGATAGACGAAGCGCTGGCTGAGCAGGAGGATCGGCGGGAAACGCCGCTCGCGCACATCGAGCCGGTAGGCGACCCAGCCGCACAGCAGGTCGATCGTGGTGAACGCCGCCCAGTAGAGCCCCATGCGCAGCACGTCGGTCTGCGTCTGTGCCCAGCCATGCTGCATCACCCGGACGATGGTGCCGAATATCGAGACGCCGAGCGCAAGGTCGATCAGCGGGGAGATCAGCGCGAAGAGGATCTGGAACAGCCAGGCCTGCGGCATGCCGACAAAGGCGAGACCGGCGGGCTTGCGCTGCCACAGCACCGAGCGGTGCTTCCACAGGCACTGCAGCGTGCCGAACGCCCAGCGGAAGCGCTGCTTGGAAAGCGCGGCCAGCGTTTCGGGGGCTTCGGTCCAGGCGACCGCGTCCTCGTCGTAGCACACCTTCCAGCCCTTGCGCTGGATCGCGATGGTGAGATCCTGATCCTCGGCGAGGGTATCTTCCGGATAGCCGCCGACATCATTGAGCGCCGCGCGCCGCCATGCGCCGACCGCACCGGGCACGACCATGATCGCGCCGAAGCGGGTGAGCGCGCGCCGTTCGATGTTCTGTGCGGTGATGTATTCCACCGCCTGCCAGCGGGTGACGAGATTGACCCGGTTGCCGACCTTGGCATTCCCCGCCACCGCGCCGACCCGCTCGTTCTCGAACCAGCGCACCAGCCGCGCGATGGTCTGCGGCTCGAACTGGGTATCGGCATCGAGCGCGACGACGATCTCGCCCGAAGCCGCCGCCAGCGCGCGGTTGAGCGCCGAGGCCTTGCCGCCGTTGACCAGGGTCATCAGCCGCACGCGGTGGTTGTCGCCAAATGCTGCCGCAACGATCTCGCTGGTGCGGTCCTTGGAGCCGTCATCCGCCACGATCACTTCCATGTGCGGATAGTCGCTCGCCAGAATGCGCCGGACGGATTCCTCGATCACGCGCTCTTCGTTGAAGGCGGGGATGATCACGCTGACGACGGGCTTGTAGCCGTTGTCGAGCGTGGGCACCTTCCGCCTGTCGGGCACGAGCGCGAGGCCGGTCAGCCCGAGCGCGCGGATCACGCCCAGCGCAATCGCGAAGAAGAAGCTCCAGTTGAGCGCCGCCAGCAGCACCGCGAGCACCGAGAAGATCGCGACGTCGATGCGCACGGCGGCAAGATCCCAGCCCTTGACCTGCGGCATGACATCGTCACGCTTGAGCCCGGCGAGCGTCGAGGCAGGGACAAGGCGGTAGCCGTCGGCTTCGAGCCGTTCGATGATGCGGGGCAGGGCGAGCACGGTCTGCTCGCGGTTGCCGCCGCCGTCGTGCAGCAGGATCACGTTGGCGCTGCGGTCCGGCGTGGCATGCTCGACCGCGTAGACCGTGCGGGCGACGATGTCGTCCGCGCTGCGCATCATCCAGTCGCCCGGATCGGCGTGCAGGCCGACGACCGTATAGCCTTCCTTCTGCGCGATCAGCGCGGGCCCGATTTCGTCCGACGTGGTCGGCTCGGCGTCACCGAAGTAGGGCGCGCGGAACAGGCGGGTGGAACGGCCGGTATAGGCCTCGATCAGGCGCTGCGTGGCGTTGAGCTCCAGCTTCACGCCCGTGCTCGAATCCTCGGCAAGGTTGGGATGGGTGTAGCTGTGGTTGCCGATCTCGTCGCCGTCGGCGACCATGCGCTGGAGCAGGCTGCGCCCGGCGACGCCGTTCTCGCCGATGATGAAGAAGGTCGCGGGGACGTGGTAGCGCTCGAGCACCGAGAGGACTTCGGGCGTATACTTGGGGTCCGGACCGTCGTCGAAGGTGAGCGCGACGAGCTTGGGGCGGTCGCCGGTCCGGCGCACCACATAGGGCGTCGGCAGGCGGTCATAGCGCTCGTCGTCGATCAGCGCGGGGCGGCCGAGCTGCGCGCCGATATAGTGGACGCTGCGCGAGCCTTCCTCCGGCGTCGCGTCGATGCGCAGGATCTCGCCGTTGCCTTCGACGTCGACGTTGTTGGTTTCCTTGACCCGGCTGAGATCCGGCGCGATGCCGCGCCCGTTGCGCCAGGCCTTGAGCACGTCCCAGAAGCCCGGGTCTTCCGAGCCCAGCCGCCACAGCGCGACCGAGCCGACGCCGAGATGCGAGAGCAGCTGCATCTGGTTCCAGCTGGCGGCCGCGTCGAGCATCCACACCTGGTGCCGCTCGGGCGGGGTGGCGGCGTTGCTGTCCTCGTCATCGAGATAGCCGAAGCCGGTGTTGCCGCTGGTCTTGTCCCAAGTCGGCGTGGTGCCGCTGTCATGCGCGGACAGCCAGGCTTCCTCGACGGTCTGCACATCGGCATGGCCGCCGTGCCAGTCGTAGCCATAGTTGCCGAGCGCGACGATCACCTTGTCCGTCGCAAGCCCCTTGAGCTGGTCGGTCAGATGGCCTGCGAACCAGCCGTTCGAGGCGATCGGGCCGGGCTCGCCGCCCTGCCAGTGCTCGTCATAGGCCATGAGCACGACCTTGTCGGCCACTGCGGCAAGGCGTTTGGCGGACCAGTCGGGATCATCGATCGGCATGGTCACCGCGACGATCCGGTGATGCTGGGCAAGCCGCGCGCGAAGATCCCTGACAAACGTCTGGAGCGCGGCAATGCCGGGCTTCGGCAGGTTCTCGAAGTCGACCATCACGCCGGCATCGCCCGACTTTTCGAGCGCGGCGTCGATCTGGTTGACGAACGCGGCGCGGCGGACCGGGTTTTGCATGATCGCCGTCGCCCCGGCGCCGTCCCATTTGGCGTTCGCGGCGTTCTGCAGGACCGGCACGACGAGCGGGCGATGCAGCGCACCGGCCAGGATGCGGCGCATCGGCGCATCGTCGGTGACCACGAGATTGCCGTTCTGGCCGAGCGAGAAGAATGTCGGCGCGACCCAGTCGAGCTGGCTGATATGGCGCTCGAGGGTCTGCGCGCTGCCGTCCGTCCATGCCGTGTAGAAGCCGACATTGATGCCCTTGCCGGTGCCACGGGCGGCAGTGGCAATGTTGCGTCCGAAAAGCTGGCTCAGTTGCTGCGAGATCCGGTGGGAGATCCGGCTCACCTGCGTCTTCAAGGGGAACGGGGCCTGCCGCTCGAAGCCGAGCGGGAGCGGCGCGGCGGGGGGAACCGCCACCACCGTGGTCGCGAAAACCACTGCGGCCATCAGCAGCACGATAAGCCCGACGAACGCGCCGCGGCGGGTCAGGCGGCGTCGGCGGCCGGTGGGATCGAAGAAGATCGGACGAGACACGTGACAATTCCCCAAAGCATGCGTCGGAGACAGCAAGGCAGCGCGCAGGAGGCAGTGCTCGCGCGCGGGCTGGGTTTGCGGCAGCCGGCTGGGTGACGATGGACGCCGGACCGGTAATCGGAACAGGGGACCGTCACGTCACGATTCCCGTGACAGGCGCCCATCGTCGAGGGACCTTCTAGGGCGGCGCGCCCGTCCGAGGTGTGAGCAGAACATTACGCTTTGGCCATTTTCGCGAAATGTCGATGCGCCAAGCACTTGCCCGCATGACCATCTGGGCGGCGCAAGTCGCCAAGGCCAAGGGCGTGGGCCATGCTGCCGCCCCCCAACCGCCGCGCTGCCCTCGATCATCTGCGCCGGTTCGTGCCGCGCGCCGGTGCGGCCTACGCGTCGGGGCGCAACACCGATCCGCGGCCGGGCCGGGCCGCCGCCGTCTCGCACCTTTCGCCTGCGATCCGCTACCGGCTGGTGACCGAGCAGGATGTGGTCGCCGAAGTTCTGAGCCGGCACAGCTTTGCGGCGGCAGGCAAGTTCATCCAGGAAGTCTGCTGGCGCACGTACTGGAAAGGCTGGCTCGAACTGCGGCCCTCGGTGTGGCGGCGCTATCTGGTTGAACTGGAAGCTGCGCGCGATGGACACGCGGGCCGTGCCGATCTTGCGGCAGCCGAACAAGGGCGCACCGGCATCGATTGCTTCGACGCTTGGGCGCGTGAAATCGCCGAGACCGGATACCTCCACAACCATGCGCGGATGTGGTTCGCCTCGATCTGGATCTTCACCTTGCGCCTGCCGTGGACGCTGGGCGCGGACTTCTTCCTGCGCCACCTGATCGATGCCGATGCGGCCAGCAACACGCTTTCGTGGCGCTGGGTGGCGGGGCTGCAGACGGCGGGCAAGACCTACCTCGCAAGGGCGGACAACATCGCCCGCTTCACCGAAGGACGCTTCGCGCCGCAGGGTCTTGCGCAGGAAGCGCTGGCCCTTGCCGAAGCACCGGTCGGCCCGGCGGCGCCGCTGGCCGCGCTCGATGCGCCCGAGAGCGGCGCGCCCAGTCTGCTGCTGGTCCATCACGAGGATCTCCATCCCGAATCGCTGTTCCCCGCCGATGCGCCGGTGCGCGGCGTTGTGGCCGTGGGCGATGCCGCGCTGCTGTGGGGCGATGCGGCACGGCGCTATGCCGGCGAAGCGGTGGCCGATGCCGCTGTTCGGGCCGAGGCGTACTGGGGCTGCGGGGCGAAGCTGGCGGACCGGCTCGATGCGGAAACGCTGATCGCCGCTGCGCAGGCAGCAGGCGCGAGGCAGGTGCTGACGGCCTGCGCGCCGGTTGGCCCGGTTGCCGATGCGCTCGCTGCGCTGGAGCCTGCGCTCGCCGGCGAAGGCATTGCGCTGCGCCCTGTCCGCCGCCGCTGGGATGCTGGCCTGTGGCCGCACGCGCGGCGCGGCTTTTTCGCCTTCGATGCCGAGATCGAGGGGCATTTGCGGGCCGAGGGGATGTTGTGAGCACGGCGCTGCAGGTGGTCTGGTTCAAGCGCGACCTGCGCATTGCAGACCATCGCCCGCTGGCACTCGCCGCAGCGCAGGGACCGGTCCTGCCGCTCTATATCGCAGAGCCGCAACTCTGGGCGCAGCCCGATGCCTCCGCGCGGCAATGGGCCTTTGCCGCCGAATGCCTTGGCGAGCTGCAGGACGCGCTCGGTGCGCTCGGCCAGCCGCTTTGCGTGGTGCGCGGGGATGCCGTGGCCATCCTGCGCAAGATCCATGAGCGCCGGGGCATCGCCGCGCTGTGGAGCCATGAGGAAATCGGCAATGGCTGGACCTACGCGCGCGACAAGGCTGTCGCTGCGTGGGCGCGCGAGGCAGGCGTGCCGTGGCACGAGGTGCCGCAGACCGGGGTGATCCGCCGCCTCAAGAGCCGCTACGGCTGGGCCCGCGCCTGGGATCGCCGGATGGCCGAACCGCTCGCGTCGCCGCCTGCCGCGCTGGAGCCGCTGCGGGGTGATTGGCCGACGCGGATTCCGACTGCCGCCGATCTCGGCCTTGCCGCTGATCCCTGCCCGCAGCGCCAGCCCGGCGGGCGCGCGGCGGCGCTGGCCACGCTGGCGAGCTTTCTGGAGAAGCGCGGGCGCGATTATCGCTGGCAGATGTCGAGCCCTGTCACCGCGTTTGACGCAAGTTCGCGCCTCTCGCCGCACCTTGCCTTGGGCTCCTTGTCGATGCGCGAAGTGGCGCAGGCGAGCCAGTCGCGGCTCAGCGCCCTGCGCGGCGATGAAAGCGCGCCAGCGCGCAACTGGCGTGCCTCGATGATCTCGTTCACCGGGCGCCAGCACTGGCACTGCCACTTCATGCAGAAGCTGGAAGACGAACCCCGGCTCGAGTTCGAGAATCTCCATCCCGCTTACAACGGCCTGCGCCCCGATGTGCCTGATGCCGATCGGCTGGCGGCTTGGGTAGCGGGGCGCACGGGCTATCCCTTCGTCGATGCCTGCATGCGCGCGCTGGCCGCAAACGGCTGGCTCAATTTCCGCATGAGGGCGATGCTGGTATCGTTCGCCAGCTATCAGCTCTGGCTGCCCTGGCGCGCCACCGGGCTGCATCTCGCGCGGCAATTCGTCGATTACGAGCCGGGCATTCACTGGAGCCAGGTGCAGATGCAATCGGGCACCACGGGGATCAACACGATGCGCGTCTACAACCCGGTCAAGCAAGGCCACGATCAGGACCCGGAGGGCGTGTTTGTCCGCCGCTGGGTGCCCGAGGTAGCGGACGTTCCGACCCCGCTGATCCACGAACCATGGCGCTGGTACGGGGCGGCCAGCCTCGCCTACCCGCCGCCGATCGTCGATCACGCAAAGGCCGCCGCCGCCGCGCGTGATGCCCTGCATGCGGTGCGCAAGGGATCGGGCCACCGTGCGACCGCCAGCCGGATCGCCGAGAAGCACGGCAGCCGGAAAGCCGGGATGCCGATGACGGGCAGCAAGTCCCGCCGCCGCGCGCCGACCTCTCAGCTGGCGCTCGACCTGTGAGCCGCCTCGTCCTCGTGCTGGGCGACCAGCTCAGCCCCGTGCTCTCTTCGCTCGCTGCCGCAGACAAGGCGCGCGACCGCGTGCTGATGGTGGAGGTGACGGAAGAAGCCACGTACGTCCGCCATCACAAGAAGAAGATCGCCTTCCTCTTCAGCGCGATGCGCCACTTCGCGGAGGAACTGCGCGCAGGCGGCTGGACGGTCGACTATGTCACGCTCGACGACCCGGCCAACACCGGCAGCTTCACCGGCGAAGTCGCGCGCGCAGTCGCGGCCGGGCGGCCCGACTGCATCCTGATCACCGAAGCTGGCGAATGGCGTGTCGCCCAGATGATCGCGGGGTGGGAAGCGCAGCTGGGCCTTCCCGTGCAGGTTCTCCCCGATACGCGCTTCGTGTGTCCGCTGCCGGTGTTCCGCGAATGGGCGGAAGGCCGCAAGGCGCTGCGCATGGAGTACTTCTACCGCGAGATGCGCCGCCGCACCGGTCTGCTGATGGAAGGCGACAAGCCTGCTGGCGGCGAGTGGAACTACGACGCCGAGAACCGCAAGGCCGCCGCGCCCGACCTGTTCATGCCGCGTCCCCCGGTCTTTGCGCCCGATAGCGTCACGGCAGAGGTCATGGCGCTGGTGGGGAGCCGCTTCGGCAATCACTTCGGTGATCTCGAACCCTTCCAGTTCGCCGTGACCCGCGCCGATGCCGAAGCCGCGTTCGCCGCCTTCGTGCAGCGCGCGCTGCCGCGCTTCGGGGATTATCAGGACGCCATGCTGGAGGGCGAGCCGTTCCTCTATCACGCCGTCATCGCGCAGTATCTCAACTGCGGGCTGCTCGATCCGCTGGCGGTGTGCCGCGCCGTGGAAGCGGAATGGCAGGCGGGCCGCGTGCCGCTCAATGCGGCGGAAGGGTTCATCCGCCAGATCATCGGCTGGCGCGAATATGTGCGCGGGATCTACTGGCTCACCGCGCCCGGCTACGAGCGGCGCAACTTCCTCGAACACACGCGCCCGCTGCCCGATTTCTACTGGACCGCCGAGACGGACATGGCCTGCGTCCGCGCCGCCGTCATGCAGACGCGCCAGCATGCCTATGCCCACCATATCCAGCGCCTGATGGTGACGGGCACGTTTGCGCTGCTCGCCGGGATCGACCCGCACGCACTCCATGAATGGTATCTCAGCGTCTACGCCGATGCCTATGAATGGGTGGAGCTGCCCAACACCGTGGGGATGAGCCAGTTCGCCGATGGCGGCCTGCTCGCCTCCAAGCCCTATGCGGCGAGCGGGGCCTATATCAACCGCATGTCGAACTACTGCGGCAGTTGCCGCTATGACGTGAAGCAGCGCACCGGCCCCGATGCCTGCCCGTTCAACCCGCTTTACTGGGATTTCATCGCGCGGCACCGCGCAAAGATCGGCAGCAATCCGCGCATGGCGCAGATGGTGCGGACTTACGACAAGTTTGCCGATGCGGAGAAGGCGCGCATCGCACAAAGCGCGGCATCGGTGCTGGCCAAGCTCTGATCGTTCGACTTTGTCGAACACAGGCCCGCACATCTTGTGGCTGTTGCGGAAGGGTCAGGCGCCCTAGATTGGCGCCATGAAACAGCCCGTGTTCTTCCTCTCGCATGGCGGTGGCCCCTGGCCCTGGCTCGATGGCGCTTTCCGCGAAAACTTCGCGTGGCTGGAGGCTTCGCTGAAGGCGCTTATGGCGCAGCTGCCCGAACGCCCGCGCGCCGTGCTCGCGGTCTCGGGGCACTGGGAGGAACCTGAGTTCACCGTTTCCAGCGCCGCGCAGCCGGGGATGGTCTACGATTACTTCGGCTTTCCCGAACACACCTACAGCATCCGCTATACAGCGCCCGGAGATCCGGCGCTGGCCGCACGTGTGCGCGAACTGGCGGGTGCGGCGGGCATTGCCATGGGCGATGATCCCGCGCGCGGGTTCGACCACGGCACGTTCTCGATGATGCAGCCGATCCGTCCCGAGGCGGATCTGCCCGTTGTCAGCCTTTCGATGAAGCAGGGCTATGATCCCGCCGCGCACTTCGCGCTGGGCCGCGCGCTCGCGCCGCTGCGCGAGGAAGGCGTGGTCATCATGGGCTCGGGCCTTACTTACCACAACTTGCGCATGTTCGATGCAAGGGCGGCGGACCCTTCCAGCCGGTTCGACGCGTGGCTGCGCCATACCCTGCTCGATCTTGCGCCCGAAGCGCGCGCCGCCGAGCTCATGCGCTGGGAGCAGGCCCCCGCCGCGAGGGCGGCCCACCCGCGTGAGGATCACCTGATTCCGCTGATGGTCGCGCTCGGCGCGGCGAGCGACGATCCGGCGACCTGCATCTATTCGCAGGCCGATTTGTTTGGCGGAATCACCGTCTCCTCATGGCGCTTCGGTGAGGACGTGACGCCCACCGGCTTCGACAGGCTTGGCGCTTAACTAGGGATTGCAGTCCTCGCAGTGCATCGGATCGGCGCTGGTTGCAGAGACAGGCCGCTCCTCGCGGTGACCACAGCCTTCGCAGGTCCAGACTTCGGCGCGCGTCAGGTGCGTCGGGCTCGCGCACCATGCGCAGGGCAATCCGTGGGCGCGTCCGGTCATGGCGAAGCCGGGCCTTGCGCAGGCGGGGCAGTGGCTGCGTGAACGCCGCACGAGGTCGATCATCGCACGTCTGATCGCGCGCATCCGGCGCGGATTGCGGTGCGCGCGCATGTCGGTTTCGACGTGCGCCGCGCCGGTCAGCGCGATGGCCTGCTCGAGCGCCGCCAGCAGATCGGCTTCGGTGGTGATGGCCTTGAACAGCGCAAGTTGAGAGGCTGGCTGGCCATCCCGCACCCCGATCACGATGACGCCATGTGCCGGAAATCCCGCCTTCATGGCAAAGGCGAGGCCCGCCTTGGCGTCGGTCACCACCTGATGGGCAAAGTTCGTCGCCATCGTGGCATGGTGGCCGACCAGTTCCAGCCCGGTCTCGCGGTCGATCAGCACCAGCAGTTCCCGGTCCAGAGCGGCAAATGGCAGGCTTGGGTGCGGGCCGAAGCTGCCTTCGCTGGCGATCCCCACACGGGCGTGCGGATCGATCGTGAAGGCAGCTGCGATCTTCGCCCGCGCTGCATCGAGCGGGGTGCCCGCCCGCTCGATCTCGCGGCTGAAGGTGCCGAACAGGTCGGTATCGAGCCCTTCCGCCACCCGCACATCGAGCCCGAGGAATCGCGCGGCAAGGGGGGCAATCGCCCGCTCCTTGCCGTGCATCGTTGCAAGCACGGCGCTTGCGCCGCGCCAGGGCGGGGGTGAGCCCGCCATGCCTCAGATCGCCATTGCGGTTGCCGGCGTGGCCCCTCCAGCCCCGGACGTCGCCGCTTCGGCCATCGCTTCCCACTGGAGATCGCCGGCATAGCGCCAGGCTAGCTTGCCCTCGCCGTCGATGGCGAAGAGGTGCAGCCACTTGTTGTCGAACAGCGCGCGCACACCGGCGTGCTTTTCGAGCACCGCGGTCATCGCTTCGCGCGGGGCTTCGATGCAGACCGACAGGCGCAGCGGCTCGTGCATCAGCTTGTGCCCGTCGTGGACCGACTGCCACGGCAGGCCGGCGCGCAGAAGCCCGCCGTTGCCTTCGATCACGCCGATCCCGCCGACGACGTTGTGGAGCAGCTTGTTGCCGCCGCCGAACAGCTCGGGCGCGACGCTCGAGCCATAGTACTGCAGGCTGATCCAGCTCGCGACGACGACCGGCGCGGTCATGATCAGTTCGAGCACGCCGAAGCCCTCGTCGCGCTGCCAGGCATAGTCGTGCAGGAACGCGCGGCCTTCGAGGCTGCGGCCTGCCGTGCGCATGCGCGGCGCGGCGATGAAGGCCTTGCAGCCAGCCAGCGCCCACTCCGCGCGGGTTTCCGACCAATCCCGGCTGCGCTTGATCACGCTGGCATCGCCCGAGGCGCGCGGCAGGCGCAGCGCGCGCTCGCTGCGGGTCAGCACGGCGGCGGCGGCCAGCCACTGCTCGGCCTGCGCGATGGCTTCGCGGTGCGCGTCGGTGGGCTGGTCCTCGGTGTAGAGCGTCACTGCGTCGGTGGTGGTGTCGTGCAGCGCGGCGATGAAGAGCGTGGTGGCGGGGATCACGATGCCCTTGCCTGCCAGCCCGGCGCGCACTTCGGGATCGTTGAGCAGCCCGGCCAGCAGCCGCGCGTTCACTTCGCCCGAATAGCCGCCGCACGCGCCGCAGTGGAGGCCGCTGGCGTGCGGGTTGTTGACCACGTTGGCGCCGTGGCCCGCCAGCAGCACCAGCGGCGCGAAGTCGGTCGTCAGCGACATCGCGCCGAGGATCGAGGCCGCCATGCCCACCCGCGTCGCTGCATCGGGTGCGGGATCGGCAAATGGCTTGGGATCGCGCGGGGGCTTGTTCGCCTTGAGGCCGAGCGCGTCCTTGATCAGCTTGCCGATATAGATCGGACCTGCCGCCTCGACGAAGGCGAACGAGGAGACCGCCGCCAGCTTGAAGCGGCCCCATGCCCGCTCTGCGCGTGCGGTGTGGCGGGCATGGGCCGCGCCTTCACCACCGGTGCGGCTGGTGATCCCGGCATTGAGCAGCACTGGCAGGCGGTGTTCATGAACGTCCGAGGCATAGCGCTGATGCGAGGCCGTGAGGCCGAAGAAGCCGGCAAAGCCCAGCGTCTGGATGCGCCGGTCAACCGATTCCAGCGCGCGCCTGAACACTTCGGAGCGGACGTCGATGCAGAAGGCGGCCTGCAGCACCGGGGCCTGCCGCTCGAAGCTGACGGATTGCGTAAACGTTTCCGCCAGCGCCGACTGCCCGGCGCGTTCGGCAGCTTCCTGCAGGATCGCGTCGATGATCTGGTCGGCGTTCGGCTCGACCGGTTCCTCATGTGCGGCAATTGCCGCCAGCCAGCTCTGGCCGATCTCTGCACCGTAGCGGGTAAGCAGGGCCTGCTCCCACAGCAGGCGGATGGTCAGGAAGTCGGTGATCGTCTCGTCGCTCTTGCCGGCGAGTTCGGCCTGCCACAGCTCGTAACGGGCAACATGGGCCCAGCCGCCGAGCGTGACGAGCAGGCTGTGGAAGTAGGTCGGCAATGCGCCAGTCGGCAGCGCCAAGGCATCGACCGCGCAGGCCAGTGCTTCGGCAGCGCGCTCGGGCGCATCGGCGACGAAGGCTCCGAAGCCGGTGAGCCCTGCGATCTCCGCCGTCAGGTCATGCGAGGCGACCGCCTGCCAGGCGGCATAGGCGCCCTTGCCGCGCGGCGCGGCCCACAGCGCCTGGCCCTTGTCGAAGTAGCCGCCTGCCCAGGCGCCAAAGCGCTCGGCGATGATCCCGGGCCAATCGATGCCGGTCGCCTTGGCGGCAAGATCGGCCACTGTCGGGATGGCCTGCGCGGGGGCCGGATCCTGCTGGGCCGCAGCCTGCAGCATGGCGAGCGAGGCGGGCCGCCCGGCATGGGGCGAAGCGGCGAGCGCGGCGGCGAGGTGGCTTTCGGTGATCGCGCCGCCCGCGATCCGGTCGCGGTACCACTGCCGCGGCATGGTGACCGACGTGCCCGAAACGCGCGCCATCAGCGCGGCGGTCTCGGCGAGCGTCAGTCCGGTCTGGCCAAGCCAGGGGTTGACCGCGACGCTCGAAGCCAGCGGCCACACCGGCGGGATCGCGCGGGCGGCGCCATCGGCGGCGACCTTGAGCTGGGCGAGGGTCTGGCTGTTGTCGGTGGGGATCATGAGCATGGGAGATCCTTCGAGAAGAGGGGGGCTAGTTCAGGCGGACCGCTTGAGGGTCCAGCCGCCAAGCATCCGGTCGAACAGGGCGTTGGCGTAGAGGCCGTTGGAAAGGTGGACGCGCAGGCCCGCCGCCGCAGGGTGATAGGCCCAGAGCGGGAACATCGACTGTGCCACTGCGACAAGGCCGAAGCTCAGCACCGCGAGCACCATCAGCGTCCATTCGAGCGGACCCGGCGCGGGGGTGGCGGGCAGCGTCCCGGCGGTGAGCCAGAGCGCGAGGCCGTGGAGCGTGAAGTAGCCGATCGAGGCAGCGACCGCGTAGACGGCCATCTTGCGGGTCAGGGCGCGGGGGGCGCTGTCGGCCAGGCCCTGGGCGAAAAGGTAGGCGACACCGAAGATGAGGATGGCGCCAAGCGCGACCGCCTGCGGGGACTTGTGGTGGAAGCCGGGGAGTGCATCGAAGGCGAAGCTCATCAGGGTGTAGATGGCCAGCGCCGCGAGGAACGCCCGGCCGACCGCCGCCGGGCGCGGTATGGCGACCGGACCCGGCCGCCGCGTCGCCGCGATCTGCTCCACCGCACCGCCCGAGGCGAGGAAGGCATGCGCCTTGTAGAGCGAGTGCAGCACGATGTGCAGCAGGGCGAGCGGGAACAGCGCGAGGCCGCACTGCATGATCATGAAGCCCATCTGGCCGACAGTCGACCAGGCGAGCGAGGTCTTGATCGCGGGCTGGGTGAGCATGACAAGCCCGCCGAACAGTGCGGTGAAGCCGCCGATCATGACGAGGACCGCAAGGACACCGGGGGCCAGCAGCATGACATCGGCAAAGCGGATGAGGAGGAAGCCGCCCGCGTTGATCACGCCCGCATGCAGCAGCGCGGAAACCGGGGTCGGCGCTTCCATCACTTCGGTGAGCCAGCCGTGGAGCGGGAACTGCGCCGACTTGAGCAGGGCAGCGATGGCGAGGAGGCCTGCCGCGCCCATCGCGGCGTAACCGCCCATCCCGGCATGCGCGGCGGCAAGGATCGCGGGCATGTCGGTCGTGCCATAGGCGTTGAACAGCAGCAGCGCGGCGCCAAGCAGCGCGGCGTCACCGGCGCGGGCGGTCACGAACTTCTTGCGCGCGGCGCGCTGGGCGGCGACCCGGTCGGGATAGAACAGCAGCAGCTTGTGCAGCGCGAGGCTGGTCGCGATCCACGCGCCGAGAAGCTGGACCAGCGAGCCCGCCGTCACCAGCAGCATGACCATCGCGAGCGTCGTCGCCAGCCAGGCCATGAACACGCCGTGGCGGGTTTCGCCATCAAGGTAGACGCGCGCATAGCGCACCACGATCCAGCCGACGAAGCTGACGAGGAGCAGCATCGTCGCGCTGATCAGGTCGAGCCGGAAGGCCAGCAGCGGCAGGGCGGGGCCGGCGGCCGCGAGCGTCAGCGTCGTCGCGCCCCCGATGGCGAGCGCGGCCATCGTGCCGCCAGCCAGTGCCACGGCGACAAGCGCCAGCAGTTCAATCAGCGCCAGCGGGCTGCGACCGATGCGACCCGGCTGGGCAAAGCCGAGCGCAGCGGCGATCAGCAGCAGCGCGGGTGGGGCGAGGACGGCGAGCGAGAAGGTCATGATCGGTGCTCCGCTGGAGGGGCGTTCGAAGTTGACCTGCTCCTAGCGAAACTGCTGGCCAGCAAAAAATTCATTGTTTAGCCGATACCGTTCGCTTTAAGTGAACGATATGGCTGAGCTCAACTACAACCACCTCCGCTATTTCTGGGCTGTCGCGCAGGACGGGAACCTTTCGCGCACAGCCGAACGGCTCAATGTCTCGCAGTCCGCACTGTCGGTGCAGATCCGCAAGCTGGAGGACCGGCTCGGCCATCCCCTGTTCGAGCGGCGCGGGCGCGCGCTGCACCTGACCGAGGCGGGCCGCATCACGCTCGACCATGCCGACGCGATCTTCGCGACGGGCGAGGAACTGCTGGGCACGCTCAGGGAGACCGGCACGGCGCGGCAGGCGGTACGGATCGGCGCGCTCGCCACGCTTTCGCGCAACTTCCAGATCAGCTTCGTCGAGCCGCTGCTGGCGCGGACAGATATCGAGGTCGTGCTGCGCTCGGGCAGCCAGGCCGAATTGCTGGGCGCTTTGCAGTCGCTCGCGATCGACGTGGTGCTGACCGATCTGGCCCCGGCAAGCGACGCGCTCGCCCCGTTCATCGTCCACCGGCTTTCAGAGCAGCCGGTGAGCCTTGTCGGCGCTCCGGCGCTGCTGGGCGAAACGCGCGCGGTTGCCGAACTGCTGCGCGCGCATCCTGTGGTCTTGCCGGCGTCTGGCAGCGGCATGCGGTTCGGTTTTGACGCACTCGTCGACCGCATGGGCCTGCGCCCCCAGATCGCCGCCGAAGTGGACGACATGGCGATGATGCGTCTGATCGTGCGCGAAGGCCATGCGCTTGGCGTGCTGCCCCCGATTGCGGTGCGTGATGAGCTGGCCGACGGGGTGCTGGCCGAGGCCGAGGCGCTGCCTGGCATTGCCGAGACTTTCCTCGCCGTCACCACCCGCCGCCGCTTCCCCAATCCGGTGGTCCGCCAGCTGATCGACCGGGCGATGCGCGACCGTTTCGACCATGCCTGACAACGCCGGCGGGATGGCATGGGGCGCCATTTTGCAGGCGGTCCCCAAACATAATTGCAAATTCTATTCAAGTTAACATTGATCTGGATCAAAATAATAATAAAATATTTACTCTTTAAATCGTGGTAAATAAATCCCATCTGCTTGGCTAGGAGGTGAGCCAACTATGGCCGTAGATGATATGGAGCAGAACGCAACCGAGGGTCTTGGCGAGGCTGTCATGACCCTGGATCGTGGCGGTCTGGCCGATCTGTTGATCGGGGACCGGGATTGGTTGCTGACAAAGCTTGAGGACATGGAGGTAATTGTCGTCCGGCAGGCATTCTGTCCGCAGCGGCCGCTGCGTTCGTTTGCTGAGCGGCTCGACGCGATGCTCCATGGTCTGCTGGCGCCCGCACGCGCGCCGACACCGGAGGATTACCTCATTGTCGGCGAGCCCAAGGTTTCCGCGCTGGCGGAATACCTGCAGAACAGCCGCGTCTGGGAAAGCGACCATGTCATGGGGCGCGCACCGGGCGGGGTTTCGATCATGGCCATTCCCGGCGACGGCAGCATTGCCGCGCCCACCGAATTTGCCTGCACGGCATCTGCCTGGGATGGTCTGACACCCACCGAGCAGCGTGACCTGCGGGCGCTGCGCGTGTTGCATGGTTTCTGGCACGATCGGCTCTACCATGAACGCGAACCGCGCCATGAAGCGCTCATCCAGTGGATGGCCCGGCAGAGCGCCGAACTGCCGCTCGTCCAACCGCTCTACGCTGGTCGTCACGGCCTGCTCGTGGATGATACCGCGATCCAGGTCGCGGGCATGGAGTTCACGGAGAGCGAGGCCTTCCTTGCCGGTCTGCGCAATTGGGCTACCCAGCCCGCTTACGTATACCGCCACATCTGGCAGCCGGGCGATCTGGTGATCTGGAACAGCGCTTCGGTGCTTTACCGCGAGCTTCCCCGGCCCGAGAATCCGATGTGGAAAATGGCCCAGTCCCGGCGCTGAGACCGGCCAGGCTTTTGATGTCAATTCGGCACCATCGGATAGGTACTTGTCATCAAACCGGCATGAATCCGATTGGTCGAATCGGTCCGGTTCTGCTGCGGTAATCAGCAGAGAAGCCTCGGTTTCAACACTTAATCACTTTCTGCAAGGCACTGGAAGAGCAGCACGTCATGAATGTCCTTGTTCTCATTCCCGCCATCACACCCGACAAGGCGTGGATTCATGAGCAGCTTGCGGGCGTGCTGGGTCTGGTGGCCGAGCACGTGCCCGACCTCGACGTGACCTATCGCGATCTCGGGGGGCTCGAGCCGGTTGAGCCGAACCGGATGGCCTCCTCTTCTGCCGCAGGTGCAGGCGCTGGCCAGCCTTGCGCGATGCGTGCGCGCTCGGACCGGCTGGTCGAAGAGCTGGAGGCGGCCGATCTGGTGGTGATCGGTGCGCCGATCGGGCACCACCCGGTGACCCCGGCGCTCGCCGAATGGCATCGCCGCGCCCGGACCAGCAGGGGCTTTGGCGCACCGCTCTATGCCATGGGGCTCAATCCGGAACTGCAGGCGTGGTTCAGCCACGTGATCCGTGCCGACCGGACCTTCCGCTATACTGCCGAGGGACCGCGCGGCCTGCTGACGGGCAAGAAGGCAATCGTACTCGCGGCGCAGACTAAGCCCTGGAACAGCGAGGCGATCAACGCCCATCAGGTTCACTGCATCGATACCCAGCTGCGCTTCATGGGTATCGACGAGGTTGCCACGATCGCTTCGGATCGCGAGTCCAACCCGGTCCACTACCCCCGCCGCTGGAAGCCCCGGCTGGTGCATCCGCTCGCGGCCTGATCAGGGTTCAAGCGCAGCCCTGCTTTCCTCGCGGACCCGCGCCGGAAACGGGCCGATTTCCTCAAGCGTAAAGCTGGTCCTGCCACCGATTCCCGGGGCAGGGCGATCAGGCGATTATTCCCATTCGATCGTGCCGGGCGGCTTCGAGGTGTAGTCGTAGACCACCCGGTTGATGCCCTTCACTTCATTGACGATCCGCGTCGCCACACGGCTGAGGAAGCCGGCGTCGAAGGGGTAGATGTCTGCGGTCATGCCGTCGGTCGAGGTCACGGCGCGCAGCGCGCAGACGCTGTCGTAGGTGCGGAAATCGCCCATCACGCCCACGGTGCGTACCGGGAGAAGCACTGCGAAAGCCTGCCAGATCGCGTCGTAGAGCCCCGCGTTGCGGATTTCCTCGAGGTAGATCGCATCGGCCTTGCGCAGGATGTCGCACTTCTCGCGCGTCACTTCGCCCGGAATGCGGATGGCAAGGCCCGGCCCAGGGAAGGGGTGGCGGCCGACGAAGACTTCCGGCAGGCCAAGCTCCCGGCCCAGCGCGCGGACTTCGTCCTTGAACAGTTCGCGCAGCGGCTCGACGAGCTTCATGTTCATGCGTTCGGGCAGGCCGCCGACGTTGTGGTGGCTCTTGATCGTGACCGAAGGCCCGCCGGTGAACGACACGCTTTCGATCACGTCCGGATAGAGCGTGCCCTGCGCAAGGAAGTCGGCGCCGCCGACCTGCTTCGCCTCGGCCTCGAACACGTCGATGAAGGTCTTGCCGATGAACTTGCGCTTGGCCTCCGGATCGGTGACGCCAGCAAGGCCGCCGAGGAACAGCGCCGAGACGTCCTTGTGGACGAGCGGGATATTGTAGTGCCCGCGGAACAGGCTGACGACCTGTTCGGCCTCACCCATGCGCATCAGGCCGTGATCGACGAAGACGCAGGTGAGCTGATCGCCGATCGCTTCGTGGATCAGGACCGCCGCCACCGCCGAATCGACCCCGCCCGACAGGCCGCAGATCACGCGGGCATCGCCCACCTGCTCGCGGATCTCGGCGATCTTGGTCTTGCGGAATTCCGCCATGGTCCATTCGCCGGAGCAGCCGCAGACGTGGCGGACGAAATTGGCGATGAGCTTGCCGCCGTCCGGCGTGTGGACCACTTCGGGGTGGAACTGCGTGCCGTAGTAGCGCTTTTCCTCGTTGGCGATCACCGCGAAGGGCGCACCATCGGAAACCGCGACGATGCGGAAGCCGGGGGCGAACTGCGTCACCTTGTCGCCGTGGCTCATCCACACCTGGTGGCGCTCACCCGGCTGCCACAGCCCGTCGAACAGGGCGCAAGGCTCGGTCACGGTGAGGAAAGCGCGGCCGAATTCGCCGGAATCGCCGGGCTGCACTTCGCCGCCGAGCTGCTGGCTCATCACTTGCTGGCCGTAGCAGATGCCGAGGATCGGCAGGCCGCTGTCGAACAGTACCTGCGGCGCGCGCGGGCTGCCTTCGGCGGGAACGCTGGCCGGGGAGCCCGACAGGATGATGCCCTTGGGCTTCATCCGGTGGAAGGCGGCTTCGGCCTGGGTGAAGGGGGCGATTTCGGAGTAGACCCCGGCTTCGCGAACGCGGCGGGCGATCAGCTGGGTGACCTGGCTGCCGAAATCGACGATCAGGATAGACTCTGGCAGTATGGACTCCGGCAGGATGGACTCTGGCCGGCTCGATTCTGAAGGCTGGATGCTCATGGCAAGCCGATAATGGCGCGCGCGTTTTCTGTCCAGCGAGGTGGGAAAAAAGGCCATCACTCACGATTGCGCAGCGTGCATCTGGTTTAGAAAATGTTTTGATGTTGAAATATTCATGCTTCACCAAAGGGCATGATCCCAAAAAAATTCTGATATTTCAGTAGAAAAGTATTGAAACGGTACTGATTGCATAGAATGCAACTATAGTTGCTCTGTTCGCACTTGCAGCACGAGAGGGAAGGCCTATCTGCGCCCTCGTTCCAAACGCTTCCGTGCAATCCACCACCCTGCCGGCAGCTTGCGAACGGGAGAGGTCCCCTGAAAGCGCCCAAAACAGGAGGACACTATGCGTAACTACACTTCGGCGATCGTCTCGCTGGTTCTGGCTGCTGGCCTCAGCAGCATGTTCTTCGGTGCCACGCTCGTCTGAGCGGGCTCCGATGAAATGGCCCCCTTCCCGCGGGCTGAACCAAGCGGGTCTTCCAGACTAAAGCGGCTGCCTTGCACTTTGAGGCAGCCGTTTTTGTTTTCGGGCGAGGTGGCTATGGTCCGCCGCCATGACCGGCCAAACCGTTACCAGCCCCACCGTTACCCGCCCCGCCGTTACCCGCTTTGCGCCCAGCCCCAATGGCTCGCTGCATCTTGGCCATGCCTATGCGGCGATTGTCGCGCATGACCGCGCGGCGCGCGATGGCGGGCGTTTCCTGCTGCGCATCGAGGATATCGACGGCGCGCGCAGCCGGCCGGAGCTTGCCGACGAATTCCGCGCCGATCTCGCGTGGCTTGGCCTTTCCTTCGAGGAAGTGCCCGCCCAGTCGACCCGTATCGGACAATACCGCGAGGCGGCGCAGAACCTGCGCGCGATGGGGCTGCTCTATCCCTGCCGCTGCACCCGCGCGGAGGTTGCGGCCGCCGCCACGCTGCAGGGGCCGGATGGACCGATCTATCCCGGCACCTGCCTGCGCAATCCGCCGCTTGGCTGTCCGGATCCGGTCTGGCGGCTCGATGTGGAGCAGGCCGCTGAACTGGCCGGCCCGCTGACGTGGTTCGACGAACTGCGCGGGCCGCAAAGCGCGAGGCCTGCCATGCTCGGCGATGTCGTGATCTGGCGGCGTGATGCGCCTGCCAGCTATCACCTTGCGGCCACGCTCGATGATGCGGAAGACGGCGTCACCGTGGTCACGCGCGGCGCCGATCTGTTTGCTGCCACGCATATCCACCGCCTGCTGCAGGTTCTGCTCGGCCTGCCCGAGCCGCGCTGGCACCATCACCCGCTGCTGACCGGGCCGGACGGGCGCAAGCTCGCCAAGCGGCGCGATGCGCCTTCGCTTGCCGATCGCCGCCGCGCGGGAGAGGATGGCCTCGCACTTGCCGCCGCTTTGCGATCTACCCGCTTTGACAGTGGTATTTCGCTGCACGAAGGCCTAGACCTAGCACCATGATAATGCTCCTTGTCCCCGTGATCCTCATCCTGATGGGGCTGACAGTCTGGTCGCTGCTGCGCGGCATCGGCGCTTTCCTGAAAAGCACGAAAGCGGAGCTTGATGGCGATGGCACCCGCGCCACCGAAATGCAGCTGCTGCAGAACAAGATGATGTTCAACCGCATCAAGTATCAGGGCCTCGCGGTCGCTGTCGTTGCGGTGCTGCTGCTGCTCACCCACGGCGGCCGCTGACAGTATCCACCTGTGGTCAAGCTCAACAAGATCTACACGCGCACCGGCGACGACGGCACCACGGGCCTCGTCGATGGTTCGCGCCGCGCCAAGCACGATCTTCGCCTCGACGTGATCGGCGAGGTTGACGAACTCAACAGCATGGTCGGCTTTGCCGCCCTCGCGCTGGAAGCCGAACGGTCTGCTGCCTTGCGCCGCATCCAGAACGACCTGTTCGACCTCGGCGCCGATCTTGCGACGCCGCTTGGCGATGTGGGTGGCAGCGATTTCACGCCGTCCGAGATGGTCCTGCGCGTCGTGCCCGCCCAGCCCGAGCGGCTCGAGACGGAGATCGATGCGCTGAATGCCGCGCTTCCGCCGCTGACCAGCTTCATCCTGCCCGGCGGCAGCGAAGGCGCCGCGCGCGTCCATCTCGCCCGCGCGATCACGCGCCGCGCCGAACGCGCCGCCACCGCGCTGGCAGCCAGCGAGCCGGTAAACCCGGCTGCGCTTGCCTACCTCAACCGCCTGTCGGACTATTTCTTCGTGCTCGCCCGCGTGATCAACGCCGGCAACGATCCGCTATGGGTGCCGGGCGCCTCGCGCTAGCTTTCATTCGGGTCTGCCCTCCCAATTCTGCGGCTTCCCACCGGAGCCGATCCCCACTACGGCGCGCGCAAACGCAACATCAGGCGGGGTTCAAGTCATGCAGACAATCGCAGTCATCGGTGCCGGGCAGATGGGTTCGGGCATCGCCCAGGTCGCGGCCGCTTCAGGCAAAACAGTGCTGCTTTCCGATATCTCGCTCGCGCTGGCCGAGGCTGCGCGCAGCAAGATCGAAAAGGGCCTGATGAAGCTCGCCGAGCGCGGCAAGATCCCGGCGGAAGACGCGCTCGCCACGGTCTCGCGCATCACCGCCGTTGGTGACTATGCCCGCCTTGGCGAGGCCGATCTAGTGATCGAGGCGGCGACCGAGCGCGAAGACATCAAGCACAAGATCTTCGAGGCGGCAGGCAAGTACCTCGGCGCAAACGCGATCATGGCGACCAACACCTCGTCCATCCCGATCACCCGCATGGCGGTCTCCTCGCCCGATCCGCAGCGCTTCATCGGCATCCACTTCTTCAATCCCGTGCCGCTGATGAAGCTCGTCGAAGTGATTCCCGGCCTAGCCACCTCGGTTGCCACGATCGAGGCCGTGCGCGGTTTCGTCAGCGATATCGGCAAGGAAATCGTGCTTTCGCAGGATGAGCCCGGCTTCATCGTCAACCGCATCTTCGTGCCCTTCATCAACGAGGCGGCTTTCGTCCTCGGTTCGGGCACCGGCTCGATCCAGGATATCGACAAGGGCGTGAAGCTCGGCCTCAACCACCCGATGGGGCCGCTCGAACTGGCGGATTTCATCGGTCTCGATACCCTGCTCGAGATCATGAAGATCTACCTCGCCTCGACCGGCGACCCCAAGTACCGCCCCGCGCCGCTGCTGCAGAAGTATGTCGAGGCAGGCTGGCTCGGTCGCAAGTCGGGCCGCGGCTTCTACGATTACAGCGGCGAGGTTCCCGTACCCACGCGCTGAGCTACCGGCTCGCCGTGTCATCGGCGAGTTCCGCGTCCTGTTCGTCCTGCAAGATGGGGGCCGTGCGGCGATCCAGCCCTGCGGCCTCTTCGCCCTGCGGCAGGTCGCCGGGAACCTGTTCGAGGCTGGACGGATCGTGGGCGCCCTCATCGCTGATCAGGCGCTTGTCGTCCTCGGCCCATGAGCGGTAGGTGTTTTCCCGTATTTCCTCGCTCGCGTGCGCCTCGGGCTTTGCCTGCGTGAACCGGGCGCCCGCGCCTGTCGTCGTGAACATCACGGCGCTCAGCGCCATGAACAGCGCCCAGGCCAGGGCGTACCAGCGGTTGCGGAAAATCAATTGGTACACGGGGTTGGCAGGTCCGGTTGGTGATGGTGCCGGAAAACCTGCGGGCATCGCGGTTAAGGAAGGCCAAAGCGGTCCGAAGCGGACTGAAATTCGCTTAGCGCTTAAACTAAGGCAATGTTCTATAAGCTTTTTTGCGAATAGAACAAAGGGGGTAAATTCGTCATCCCGGCCGGATGAACATGCCTCTCTCGCCCTGCCGCCTGCCCCTGATCGCCGCGATCGCAGGTCTTTGCCTCGCTCTGCCGCTGCCGCTCGCATACGATGTGGCGGTTGCAGCGTCCCCTGATCGCGAAGTGGCGACGTTTGCCCGGTGCGAAGGAACGGCGCGAGTCACGTGCGTCGTCGATGGCGATACGTTCTGGTATCGCGGCCTCAAGATCCGCATCGCCGATATCAACGCGCCCGAACTCGGCCATCCCTCCTGCGCCTACGAGGCGCAGCTCGCCGAGACGGCAACGCGGCGGCTGACCGATCTGCTCAATGCAGGCCCTTTCACGCTGGCGGTCGAGGGGCGCGAGACCGACCGCTATGGGCGTGCGCTGCGGGTTGTCATGCGCGGTGGGCGCAGTCTGGGTGCCGTGCTGGAACGCGAGGGCCTGGCCGAGCACTGGCAGGGCCGGCGCGGGGATTGGTGCGCGGTTTAAGCCGCCCGCAGCCCGCTGACGCCCATCGCGCCGCGGTCCTGTGCGGATAGCCCGTCGAAAACCGCGTCGATGATCCGGGCCAGCTTCTCTTCGGTCAGGCGGTCCATCAGGATGCCCATCACCCCGATGTTGCAATAGGGTGAGACCATCTGGTTGATCAGGCTCAGCGCCATGTCGATATCGAGCCCGGGGAAGAACCCTTCGCCCATCGCCTCGGCAATGATCATGCTGAGGTAGTGGTCTGCCAGATCGACATAGCTGCGCACCTGCTCGAAGTATTCGTTGCCCAGTTCGACATACATCTCGTGCGCCACGGGATCGGCGCGATAGGCATCGCGCATCATCACGAAGCGGCGCGCGAAGAACTCGTACATCTTGCGGCGGGGCGGCAGGTCGCTGGCGACCACGTCTTCCATGATCGCGACCTTGGGGCGGAACCAGTATTCCGCCACGGCTTCCAGCAGGGCCTCGCGGCTTTCGAAATAGCGCAAGACCTGCGCCGGCGAGATGCCAGCCCGCAGCGCGACTTCCTGCATCGTGAGGGCCTGTCCGCCGCGCTCCTCGATCAGCGCGCAGGCATGTTCGACAAGGCGCTCCTGACCAGCTTCAATATCGGACTGCGCGCGTGGCATGTTATGATCCTGTCGCCGGGAAGGCCTATCAGGCCATTCTAGGCATTGCCCGGGCCGGTTTCAATCGAGCCGCTGGGATTTGATCGAACCCGGACCGGTGGCGGTGCAGGCCAAAGGAGAATGATCGATGACGTTTACGGGCAGGTCTCGCCGCATGGGCAAACTGGCGGGGACGCTTCGGCTTTCGCTGCTGCTTTCGGCCTGCGCCGCACCGCGCGGGGGAGAGGGAGTCGCTTCGGCCCCGCCGCCGCCTGCTGCCCCGGTCGAGGTCGCCGTCCTCGCGTTCAACGACTTTCACGGCAATCTCGAACCCCCGCGCCAGGCTGTCGGCATGCCGGACGGGCAGGGCGGCACCGCGCAGGTTCCCGCGGGCGGCGTGGCGTGGCTGGCCAGCGCGCTGGATGCGCTCCGTGCGCGTCACCCCAATTCGCTCACCGTCGCGGCGGGTGACCTCATCAGCGCATCGCCGCTCGCGTCCTCGCTGTTTCTCGATGAACCCTCGGTCGAAGTGCTGAGCCGGATCGGCCTCGACTACGCGGCGGTCGGCAATCATGAATTCGACCGCGGCACGAACGAGCTGCTGCGCATGCAGAAGGGCGGCTGCGAAAAGCTGACCCCGCGCGAACCCTGCCAACTCGAACGGTTTGCCGGCGCGCGTTACCACTATCTTGCCGCCAGCACGCTGACCGCATCAGGCGTCCCGCTGTTTCCTGCCAGCGCGATCCGCACGTTCGGCAGTGGTGCGGCCCAGGTGAAGGTCGGCGTGATCGGCCTCACGCTGCGCGGCACGCCGATGCTGGTCAATCCGTCAGGCATTGCCGATCTCACCTTTGCCGACGAGGCGGACACCATCAACGCCGAGGTGCCCAAGCTCAAGGCGCAGGGGGCCGATGCCGTGGTGGTGCTGATCCATCAGGGCGGACGCGCAGCAGGCGCGCCCGATCCGAATGGCTGCGCCGGTTTCGATGGCGAGATCCTGCCGATCCTGCGCCGTCTCTCGCCTGCGGTCGATGTCGTTGTCTCGGGCCATACCCATGCCGATTACATCTGCGAAATGCCCGGCAGCGATCCGGCGCGTTCGGTGCTGCTCACCAGTGCCGGGCTCTATGGCAAGGAACTCACCGAGATCACGCTCGCCATCGACCCTGCCGCGCACCGCGTGGTGAGCCGCAGCGCACGCAACCTGATCGTCCAGTCGCAGCCGTTCAATTCGGCAAAGGGGCCGGTGCCGCTCTCGCCGTTGGCGGCGCAGTACACACCTCGCGCCGATATTGCCGCCTATGTGCAGCGCTATGTCGATGCTTCGAAGGCCTATGCGACACGGCCGGTCGGCAGGCTCTCCGCCCCGGCGAGCAAGGGAGAGGGCGCCTCGGGCGGCCCGCTGGGCAATCTGATCGCCGATGCGCAGCTTGCCGCGACACGGGGCGCCGGTGCGCAGATCGCGCTGATGAATCCCTTCGGCATCCGCGCTGCGATCGTACCCGCCCCCGATGGCACGGTCACGTTCGGCGATATCTACCTCGCCCAGCCCTTCGGCAGTGCGCTGATCACCGAAACGCTCACCGGGGCGGAGATCAAGGCGGTGCTCGAACAGGGCTTCGATGATGTGGGGCCGGATCAGGCGCTCGCGCCTTCCGCCGGCTTTGCCTATCGCATCGACCGCCGCGCGCCCCTTGGCAGCCGCATCACCGCGATCATGCTGGATGGCAAACCGCTCGATCCTGCTGCGCAGTACCGCGTGACCATGAACGGCTTCCTCGCGCTTGGCGGCGATGGCTTCACCGTCTTCAAGGCCGGACGCAGCGCGGTGACCGGGCCGACCGATATCGAGGCGCTGGAAGCATGGTTCCGCGGCGTGCCTCGGCGCGACGTGCCGGTGGAGGAACGCGTGACGGGCAACTGAGCGTGCTTTGGCGCTACCGCTTCGGCGGCCAGGGAATGAAGCCCGAGGTCCGCTCGACATAGTCCGCATAGTCGGGCCGTCGCTGCACGAGGCCCTTTTCGAGCAGCGGCTTGCCCGACCAGCGTGTCAGCGTGAAGGTGAGAAATACCGGACCTGCCAGCGAGGCCAGCGCGACCGGAAGCCCGGCCTCGCTCGCGGCCAGCCAGATGCCCCACCACACGCAGGTATCGCCGAAGTAGTTGGGATGGCGGGTATAGCGCCAGAGCCCGGTATCGAGCACGCGGCCCTTGTTGGCGGGATCGGCCCGGAAGCGGGTGAGCTGGGCATCGCCGATCGTCTCGAAGGCGAAGCCGATCAGCCACAGCGCCGCGCCCGCCATCGCGAGTGGGCCGATGTCTGCAGGCCCGGCGGCCAATGCGCCGATCTGCGCGGGGAGGCAGGTCACGTAGAGCAGCAAGGTCTGCACCGCGAAGACCTGCGCCGCCGCCGCGCCATACTTGCCGGCCTTGCGCGCCTTGCCGAGCATGCGCGCATAGCGCATGTCTTCGCCGTGTGCGCGCCAGCGGATGTAGAGGTGAATGCCCAGCCGCGCGCCCCAGATCACCGCCATCGCAGCAATCAGGCTGGCGCGCGGGCCCTTGTCCGCCGCCTGCGCCCAGGCCGACGCTGCGAGCGCGGCCATGCCCGCGCCCCACACCGCATCGATGAAGCTGACATCGCCGATCTTCGCTGCCGCGCGGGCCAGCAGCGCCATCATCACGGCGAGGGCCAGCGCATTGATGATAAGGCCTTCAAGCATTGAACATCCCCGCAAAATCCTTGATCCCGCGCTCGGGATGCTTCGGCGTCACGCTCTGGTAGATTTCGGCGACCTGCTGCATGTCCGCCTTGTAGTCGCCGGTCGGCATGATCGCGGGGCCGAGCCCGCCGATCTTGCGGCCGTAGTCCATCAGCCCCACCACCATCGGCACCTGCGCGCCGAGCGCGATATGATAGAAGCCGGTGCGCCACTGGTTGACCGCGCTGCGCGTGCCTTCGGGCGCGATTGTGAGGGCAAAGCGATCACGCCGTGCAAACTCGGCGATCATCGCATCGACCACGTTGTGCCGCGCTGAACGATCGATCGAGATCCCGCCCATGTCGCGCATGAAGCCGCCCATCGGCCAGCGGAACAGGCTGTCCTTGGCCATGAAATGCGCATCGATCCCCAGTTCGTTGACGAGGCCGAGGAAGTACACGAAGTCCCAGTTCGAGGTGTGCGGCGCGGCGATGATCACATAGCGACCGCCCGGCGGCGGCGTGCCGACGGCTTTCCACCCCTGCATGCGGTAGAAGCCCAGCAGGGCCCGCTTCACGAGGCGCGATGACAGGCTCGCCCTCCTGCCGCCCGGCCCGCTGTCCAGCACCCCTTCGCTCATTCATCAATCCCCTCTTACCGCATGGTTTAGCGGGGACATTTTCGCTTGTCGAAGGGAACAACAGGGCGGACCTGTCCTTTTAGACAAGTTTGACTATTATAAGCATGGCTATTATGTGCGCGGTCATGCAGAACAACATTGCCTTCCTGACCTCGGACGTGAGCCGACTGCTGCGCAAGCGCTTCGACGTGGTCAGCCGCCGTTTCGGCGTGACCGGCCCGCAGTGGCGCATGCTCGCCGCGCTGCGCCGCACGCCCGGGATCAATCAGGGCGCATTGGCGCAGTGGCTTGAAGTGGAGGCGATCACCGCTGGCCGCATGATCGACCGGCTGGAAAAGTCCGGCATGGTCGAACGCCGTGCCGATCCCAACGACCGCCGCGCCTGGCGCCTGTTCCTGACCGGTGCGGCAACGCCGCTGCTCGACGAACTGTTCGGCTGCGCCACCGAAGTGTTCGATGAGGCGCAGCAGGGCTTCGCACCCGAGGAGCGCGAGTTGCTGCTGGCGCTGCTCGAGCGCGTGCGGGCCAACCTGCTCGAGGATAACGCACCCGAAAAGACGATTGCCGAAGGAGTGCTGGCCCATGGCTGAGGCAGATCCCTTCAAGCCCGCAGCAGCGGATACGTCCGTCGCCGAAAGCCGCAAGGCGGTCCGGACCAAGCGGCTGCGGCTCGCCGCCATGCTCATCATTCCCGCGCTCATCGTCGGCGGCGCGCTGATCTGGTGGTTCGGCCAGCCGGGCGAGGTCTCGACCGATAACGCCTATGTTAAGCAGGATATCGTTTCCATCGCGGGCGAGGTGAACGGCCTCGTCGTGGAAGTGAACGTCCACGAGAACCAGCAGGTCAAGGCCGGAGACGTGCTCTTCCGCATCGATCCGACCAGCTACCGCGTGGCGATCCAGCAGGCCGATGCGCAGATCGCCAGCGCGCAGGCGCGGATCACCGCGCTGCAGGCCGATGTCGGCGCCAATGCCGCCGATCTCGCCGCCGCGCGCGACGATCTGGCGCTCGCCGAATCGCAGTATGCCCGCGAAAAGGCGATGCTCGACCGCGGCTTCAATACCCGTGCGCGGATGGATGAGGCCCAGCACGCTGTCGCCGTGGCGCGCGATAGGCTCGCCTCGATCGGAGCCGAAGTCGAGAAGGCCCGCGCACAGCTTGCCACTGGCGCACAGGTTCCCGGGCTCAATCCGCAAGTCGCCGCAGCGCAGGCAACCCGGGCCAAGGCCGCGCTCGATCTCACCCGCACGGTGATCCGCGCGCCGGTCTCGGGCCGCGTCACCCAGGTCAATCGCCTGCAGATCGGGCAGATGGTGTTCACCGGCGTGCCGATGCTGTCCATCGTGCGCGAAGGCGGCGCACGGGTTGAGGCGAACTTCAAGGAAACCGATCTGGCGCACATGCGCGCCGGCCAGCCTGCGGACGTGAAGCTCGATGCCTATCCCGGCCTCAAGCTCAAGGGCCATGTCGACAGCATCGGTGCGGGTACCGGCTCCGAATTCTCGGTGCTGCCCGCGCAGAACGCGACCGGTAACTGGGTGAAGGTCACCCAGCGCGTGCCGGTGCGCATCGCCATCGACTCGTCCAGCGGCGACCGCCCGCTCATCGCCGGCCTCAGCGCGAACGTCACGGTCCATGTCGGCGGCAAGTAGCGCCCAGCAACCGGCCCAGCAACCGGCGATGCTGGTGAACCACCGCCCGGTGCTGTTCACCGCAGTGATGGCGGCGATGGTCATGCAGGTGCTCGACACCACCATCGCCAACGTCGCGTTGCCGCACATGGAGGCCTCGCTTTCGGCGACGCAGGAGACGATCAGCTGGGTGCTGACGAGCTACGTGCTGGCGTCTGCCGTGGTGCTGCCGCTGGGCGGCTGGCTGGTGGATCGCTTCGGTATCCGCGTGGTGTTCACGCTCTCGGTTGTCGCGTTCACCGTGGCCTCGATCCTCTGCGGCCTTGCCCAGAACCTTGGGCAGATGGTGGCGTTCCGGGTGATCCAGGGCATGGGCGGAGCCTTCCTTTCGCCTTTCGCGCAGACCGTGATGCTCAACGCCAGTACGGCGGAGGAGCGGCCCAAGATGATGGGGCTGTTCACGCAGGGCGTGATGCTGGGGCCCATCGCTGGGCCACTGCTTGGCGGCTACATCACCGAGAGCTATTCGTGGCGCTGGGTGTTCTTCATCAACGTGCCGATCGGCATCGTCTCGGGCTGCGTGCTGTGGTGGCTGCTGCCGCGCACCCCTGCCATCCGCCGCCCGATCGACATGACCGGCTGGGTGCTCGTCGCGCTTGCGCTCGCCTCGTTCCAGCTCATGCTTGATCGCGGCCCGTCGCAGGACTGGTTCGGCAGCGGCGAAGTGGTGATTTACGCAGTGATCTGGGCCTGCACGGCGTGGATGGCGGTTGTCCATCTCGTCACCGCCAAGCGCCCGTTGTTTGCGGGCCGTCTCTTTGCCGATACCAATTTCGTCGCCAGCCTGATCTTCATGTTCCTGATCGGCTGCGTGATGATGGCGGTGCTCGCATTGCTGCCGGGGTTGTTGCAAGGGATCTACGGCTACCCGGCCGTCGACGCGGGCTGGCTGCTTGCGCCGCGCGGGCTGGGCCTGCTCGCTTCGATCTCGCTGCTGGGACGCTGGATCACCAAGATGGACCCGCGCATCGCGCTGATGATCGGGATGGGGCTCTCGGGCTGGTCGCTGTGGCTCATGTCCGGCTGGTCACCCGACATGCCGATGACGCCGATCTTCGTGACCGGGCTGATCCAGGGCGTGGGCATCAGCTTCACGATCATGCCGATCAACCTGATCGCCTTCGCCACCTTGCCGCCCGACCTGCGCACCGATGCGGCGGGGCTCAACAACCTCATGCGCTCGATCGGTGCCTCGATCGGCATCGCGGTCTGCACCTTCATGCTCGCGCGCAACATTCAGGTGAACCACGCGGAAATGGGCGCGCGGATCACGCGGATGAGCGTGCCGTTCGATCTCGACCGCATCACCGCCTATGGCGGGGCGTCCGAAGCCGGGATGCGGGTCGTCGATGGCATGGTCAACAAGCAGGCGGCGATGATCGGCTATCTCAACGACTTCTACATGATGGCGCTGCTGTGCTGGGCATCGATCCCGGTGCTGTTCTTCGTCAAGGCCGGCAACGCGCCTGCGGCTGGCGCACCGCAGATGGCTGCTGCTGACCACTAGTCGGTAGCTGGCCAATAAGCGGTTGCTGGCGCGTGCAGCGAGGTCTATCGCCAGGTTCATGGCGCTGATTTCAAACCCGAAGCTGGCATGGATCATGCGCTGCGGCTGGCATGGCAAGTGCCCGCGCTGCGGCGAGGGGCACATGTTCGCGGGCTGGCTCAAGCTGGCCAAGGCCTGCGACAAATGCGGGCTCGATTTCGGCTATGCGCAGACGGACGATGGCCCGGCGTTCTTTGCGCTGTGCCTCACCGCGCTCCCGCTCGTCTTTGTGGTGGTCTATGTGCAGGTGAAGTTCGATCCGCCGTGGTGGGTCCACGCGTTCACCTCGGTGCCGGTGCTGGTGCTGGGCTGCGTGGCTTCGATGCGCCCGTTCAAGGGTTGGCTGGCCGCTTCGCAATATGTGAACCATGCAATGGAAGCGGGCACCGAAGGGCTCTGGGCCAAGCTCAACGCGCCCGAGCAGGCGGACGAGAAGCCCTAAGTCCTCCGATAATCGGCAGTGATCGCGCCGCAGGAGAGCAGCTCTTCCTCGTGGCTGACTTCGCGCCAGGTTTCCGCCAGCGCCGCCGCTTCCCATTCCTGCATGGCCGGGTGGGCGATCACATGGTCGACCCACGCCTGTCCCTTCCCCACATCGAGACCATAAGTGCGGATGCGGAAGGCGACCGGCGCATAGAACGCGTCGAGCACGGTGAAGCGCTCACCCGCCAGCCACGGTCCGCCGAAGCGGGCAAGGCCCTGCTCGAAGATTTCTCGCACGCGGGCCACGTCCCTGACCAGCGCCTCGCGCATCGGGCGCGGCTTTACCCGCACGCCGACATTCATCGTGCAATCATTGCGCAGCGCCGAAAAGCCGCCGTGCATCTCGGTAACCGCGCTCTGGGCAAATGCCCGCGCCGCAGGGTCTTCTGGCCAGACACCGTCATGGCGGTCCGCCAGATAGAGCACGATGCCCAGCGAATCCCACACCGCGGTCTCGCCATCCAGCAGTACCGGCACCTGACCGGTGGGCGAGAACGCGCGGAACTCGTCATAATTCACCGGCTTGGTGAAGGGCTCAAGCCGGTCTGCAAAGGTGATCCCCAACGCCTTCATCAGTACCCACGGGCGCAGCGACCAACTCGAATAGTTCCGGTTCGCGGTGATGAGGGTGTAGGGCACCGGTTATTCCACGTAGTGCGCGGTGGTCTTCGCGCGCAGCTCCTCGGCGCTCACGCCGGGGGCCAGCTCGATCAGCCGGAACGGTGAGGCATGGTCCGCCCGCGCGAAGACGGCGAGATCGGTGATGATCATGTCGACCACGCCCTTGCCGGTAAGCGGCAGGGTGCAGGCCGGGATGAACTTGGCGCTGCCGTCCTTGGCGCAGTGCTCCATCACCACGATGATCTTCTTGACGCCGGCGACGAGGTCCATCGCCCCGCCCATGCCCTTGATCATCTTGCCGGGCACCATCCAGTTGGCGATGTCGCCGTTCTCGGCCACTTCCATCGCGCCCAGCACGGTGAGGTCGATATGACCGCCGCGGATCATCGCGAAGCTCTGCGCGCTATCGAAATAGGCCGAATGCGGCAACTCGCTGATCGTCTGCTTGCCCGCGTTGATGAGGTCGGGGTCTTCCTCGCCTTCGAAGGGAAACGGCCCGATGCCGAGCATGCCGTTTTCGCTCTGCAGCGTCACGGTCATCCCTGCGGGGATGTGGTTCGCCACCAGCGTCGGGATGCCGATGCCGAGGTTCACATAGAAGCCGTCCTGCAGTTCGCGCGCGGCGCGGGCGGCCATCTGGTCGCGGGTCCAGCCCGTCGTCAGTCCATCATGCTTGGTCATCAGCCGACATCCGTGCTGCGGGTGGTGCGGAACTCGATCTTCTTGTCGTAGGGTGCGCCCACGATCATGCGCTGGACGTAGACGCCCGGCAGGTGGATCGCATCGGGATCGAGGCTGCCCGCGGGCACGATCTCTTCCACTTCCACCACGCAGACCTTGCCGCAGGTCGCGGCCGGCACGTTGAAGTTGCGCGCGGTCTTGCGGAACACGACGTTGCCGGTCTCGTCCGCCTTCCACGCCTTCACCAGCGCGAGATCGGCGAAGATGCCTTCCTCCAGGATGTATTCCTGGCCATTGAAGAGCTTGGTCTCCTTGCCCTCGGCCACCAGCGTGCCGACGCCTGTCCTGGTATAGAAGCCCGGAATGCCGGCGCCGCCCGCACGCATCCTTTCGGCGAGCGTCCCTTGCGGGCTGAACTCGACCTCAAGCTCGCCGGAGAGGTACTGGCGCTCGAATTCCTTGTTCTCGCCGACGTAGCTGGCGATCATCTTCTTCACCTGCCGCGTGCGCAGCAGCATGCCGATGCCTTCGTTGTCGATGCCGGCGTTGTTGCTGGCGAAAGTCAGGTCTTTCACCCCCGATTCGCGCACTGCCGTCAGCAGACGTTCGGGAATGCCGCAAAGGCCAAAGCCTCCGCAGGCGATCAGCAGGCCATCGCGCAGCAGGCCATCAAGGGCGCTGGCGGCATCCGGATAGAGCTTCTTGGGCATTCGGAACTCTCCCTCTTCGCCGCTGCGTTACCATAGCCAATCAATTGCGATGAGCGATTGTTTTTTATCGCAATCGATAAGAGAATTGCATCAATGAAGCGGATTGCCCTCTACCATTTCGAAACCCTGCTGTGGATCTCGCGGCTCGGCACTTTCCGTGCTGCGGCGGAGCGGATGAACACCTCGCAGCCGGCCATCTCCGCGCGGGTGCGTGAGATCGAGGAGCAGCTCGGTATCGCGATCTTCCAGCGTCAAGGGCGCAACATGGTGCTCACCGCGCGGGGGCGGCGGCTGGTGCAGGAATGCGAACCGCTCTGGGCAGGTTTTGAAAAAGTGCTGCTCTCCGCCTCGGGCTTTGAAGGTGCGAGCGGGTTGGTGCGCATCGGCAGCGGGGAAATCGCCGCCGCCTCGTGCCTGCCGGGCTTCGTCCACGCGGTCGAGCGCGATCTGCCCGGTGTGACGCTTGAGCTGGAGCTCGATCTCACCGCGCGCATGTTCCAGCAGCTGCTGGGCGGGACGATCGATCTTGCCTTCCTCGCTGGTCCGGTGGCGAGCCCGGGTATCCGGACGGCGCCGATCGGTTCGGTCGGGCTCGTCTGGGCCGCGAGCCGCGCGACGGTGGAGGCCGGCGGCTTTGCCGGTCCGCTGCCGGTCTGGTCGATCCCGGATCACTCCCCGCTCCACGGCGTCACGGTCGATTCGCTTGGCGCCCACGGGATCACCCCGCGTTCGCTCGGCACCTGCAACAACGTGCGGATGCTGATCGATATCATCTGCGGCGGCGGCGGCGCGGCGGTGCTTCCCGAACCGATGATCCGGCCCCTGCTGGCAGATGGCACGCTCGCCGAAGTGCTGCCGCGCCCGGAGCGAACGATCCGGTTCGAAGCGGCGATCCGTCAGACCGAAAGCGATCCGCTTGTCCTTGAACTCTTCCGCCGCGCGGGCGAGCTCCGTATGGATCCTTAGGCTGCGAAAGCCATGCCCAGCACTGCGCCGAGATCGGCCAGCGCCTGTTCGCCGCTCGTCACCTTGATCGCGTGCATGCCCAGCTTTGCCGCCGGTTTGCAGTTCACGCCAAGGTCGTCGAGGTAGATGCAGGCGGCGGGTTCCAGCCCAAGCTTCTCCCACATCATCTGGTAGATGCGCGGATCGGGCTTGCGGACCCCGGCCTTGCTGCTCTCGATGACGTGCTCGAAGCGCGCGAAGATCTGCTCGAGCGCGTCGCTGCGATCATCGCTGCGGGCGAGCCCTGCGCCGTGGCCGGTCGGCACATTGTTGGTGATGCAGGCGATCCGGTATCCGGCCGCCTTGAGCTGATCGAGTGCGCGGACCATCGCCGGACGCACCGTGCCCGCCAGCACCGCGAGGACGTCCGCCCCGGCAAGCTCATGTCCCTGCGCGAGGGCTTCGGCGGCGAACAGAGCGTCGAACTCCGCTGCGCCGATCTCCGCGCGTTCGAATCGGGCCCAGGCGTTGTCGTCGGGATTGGTGGCATTGACCTGGCGGACGAAGTCCTGCGGCAGGCCGCGCTCCGCTTCCAGCCGGTTGAACGCCTCGAACGGCGACGAGGTGATAACCCCGCCGAAATCGAAGATCACTGCTGCAAACGTCCGCTCCGTCACCATGTCCGCTCCCTGTTTTCCTGCCTTGGCGGCATAGCGGTCGGCGCGCGGCGCGCAAGGCCGGCGACCTCGTCAGCCGAATTGATGTGGATCATTGGGTCTCGGTCCGGATCGGGTGTATTGGTGTGCTAGCCAAAGTTAGGGAGAAGCCCGATGCGTGCGATTCTGTGCCCTGCCGATACCGCCGATACCCTCGACGACCGTGTTGAAACCGCGCTTGCGCTGGCACGGGCCATGCGCGGCCATGTCTCGTTCCAGATCGCGACTCCGTTTGCCCAGATGGCGCTGTGGGAGCCGTTCGGCGGCGCTGCGTTGTCGGCCGAGGTGATCAACGAGGTGCGTGCGGCAGACGAGCAGCTCGCCAAGGAGCTCGATGCGCGCCTCGCCAAGGAAGACGTGGCGTTCGATGTGGTGCTGACCGATCAGGGCCGCGTCGAGGGTGTCGCCGCCGCCGCCCGCTTCACTGATGTGATCGTCGCCAGCCTCGATGATCCGGCGCTCGAGGAAGTCGCGCTGGGCTCGCATTGTCCGGTCCTTGCCTTGCCGCGCGGCGTGCCGCTGGTGACGTTCGACAAGCCTGTGTTGCTCGCGTGGGATGGCGGCCATGAGGCGGCCGCCGCGATGCGTGCCGCGCTGCCGCTGCTCCGCCTTGCCAGCACCGTGCATATCCTCATGGTCCGCGAGCAGGAGGACAGCTTCCCCGCGCGCGATGCCGCCTGCTACCTCTCGCGTCACGACATCCATGCGGACGTGCATGAAGTGGCCAAGCACGGCGCGATCGCCTCCACGATTGCCGACAAGGCCCATGAACTGGGCGCAGGGCTGATCGTGATGGGCGTATTCGGCAAGAGCCGGCTGCGCGAATTGCTGCTTGGCGGGGTCTCGCGCGATCTGCTCGACAAGTCGATGGTGCCGCTGCTGCTGGCGCATTGAGCGCCTTCGATATTCCCCTTGGGGCATGTTGCGGCGCAACCAGGGCGCTATTCGATTTCTGCATCGACGGTATTTGCAGGAGTCATGGCGCTGTAATGCCGACCGAAATTGGCGCTTCTTTGCGGCATGAGTGCAGAGCGTTGCAAAAAGTGCAACCACTGTGGCTCGTTTCGCACTTGCGAAAAGGCGGGGATGGTTGCATATGAAAATGGCCTTTCAGGCATCCTCTCCCAAAACTTTCAGGCCCGGTTGGCAACGACCGGGCCTTTTTTCTGTCAGTCTGATCAGGACGGGATCGCTGGAGGCAGGGCTGCGGATCTGCCGCGGTGCTTGACTGCAACGGCAGTGCAGCGTATCGGCGCCCACCTGATTCCGGGCCGCGTTCTGCGCAGGCCACGGCCAAACCGATTCGAATGAAAAGAGCAAACCGATGAAGCGCACTTTCCAGCCCAGCAACCTCGTTCGTGCCCGCCGTCACGGTTTCCGCACCCGTTCGGCGACCCCGGGCGGCCGCAAGGTGCTTCGCGCCCGCCGTGCGCGTGGCCGCAAGAAGCTCTCGGCCTGATCGCTGAGGCGCCGGTTGCCCCTGTCATGGGGTGCAAACTGGAAACCATTGCGAAGCGGGCGGATTTTCTCGCCGCGAACAACGGAATCCGGGTCGCAAGGCCCGGTTTCGTCCTTTTGGTGAACCCGCTTGGCCGGGCTGATCGCTCGCAGCGCTTCGGGGTCACCGTCACCAAACGCATCGGCAACGCGGTCGCCCGCAACCGCATGAAGCGCCGCTTGCGCGCGCTTGCCCGCGAGATCCTCCCGCTACAGGGCATCGCCGGAGCCGATCATGTGCTGATCGGCCGGGAAAACGGGATCGAACGCGATTTTGCGCTGCTCCGGCAGGAACTTGAAGCCGCGCTGGCCCGCGCCGCCGCCGGCAAAGGTGATCCACCCCGCAGGCCGGGCTTCAAGGGCAAGCCGAAAGGGCGGGGCAAGTGATCCGGCGCCTGCTGATCCTGCTGGTGCGCCTGTGGCAACTTGGCCCTTCGGTGGTACTTCCCCCTTCCTGCCGCTACAGCCCCTCGTGTTCGCAATATGCGATCGAGGCCCTTGGCAAACACGGTGCGATTAAGGGTGGTTGGCTGACGGCGAAGCGGCTATTGCGCTGCCATCCTTGGGGTGGCCACGGCTACGACCCGGTCCCCTAGAGCCTGGTCCGTGAACCGTCACCCGGCAAACAAGATTTACGAACGCGAGGCAGAGTGGAAAATCAGCGCAATGTGATCCTGGCGATGGTGCTCATGGCCCTCATGCTCGTGGGCTGGGACCTCGGCATGCGGTACTATTATCCGCAGCCCGCCAAGTCTGGCGCCGGTGCGCCGGCAACGACTGCGTCTGCCAATGGGGGCGCTGCGCCCGCACCTGCGCCCGCGATCAAGCCCAACCGCGAAGGCGGACTGCAGGCCCCGGCCGACGTCGCGCTTGAGAAGCAGGATCTTGCCCAGGCGCTCGCCGCCGGCCACCGCGTTGCCATCGATGCGCCGGGCCTGAAGGGTTCGATCAACCTCATGGGCGGCATCGTCGATGATCTGATGCTCGCCCGCCACCGTGAGACGCTCGACAAGAACAGCCCGCCGGTGCGCCTGTTCTCGCCCGCCGGCACGCCCGCGCAGCACTATGCGCAGGTCGGCTGGATCGGCCAGAACGGGCTTGTCGCACCGGGTCCGGACACGATGTGGCAGGCCGATGGCGCAAAGCTCACGCCTGCGACGCCGGTCACCCTGCGCTGGACCAACCCCACCGGCCAGACTTTCGTGATCCGTTATGCGATCGACCAGAACTACCTGATCACGGTGACCCAGTCGGTCAGCAACCCCGGCGGCGCGCCGATCGCGATCAAGCCCTTCGCGCTGGTCAACCGTACGGACCGCACCGCAAGCATCGATACGTGGAACGTGCACTCGGGCCCGATTGCGGCGTTCGACGGTGCCGTCACGTTCGACAACAACTATTCCGACGTGAAGACCGCCGGCACGGTCAGCCCGGCTGGCTCGGCCAACTGGATCGGCTTCACCGACATCTACTGGCTCTCCGCGCTGATCCCGGACACCGCGAACGGCGCCGTGCAGCCCAAGGGTGATTTCCGCAGCGTCGCGCCCGACATCTTCCGGGCCGACCTGATCTACCCGGTGGCCACGGTCGCGCCGGGCCAGACCGCGACGCAGACGGTGCGTCTCTTCGCCGGTGCCAAGGAAAACAACGTCCTCGAAGCCTACGAGAAGCAGGGCGCTACCAATCTCTCGCTCTCGATCGATTGGGGCTGGTTCCGCTGGTTCGAGAAGCCGATCTTCTGGCTGCTCGATTCGCTGTTCCGCGCGGTGCACAACTTTGGTGTGGCGATCATCCTGCTCACGCTGATCGTGCGCGGCATGATGTTCCCGGTGGCGCAGCGCCAGTTCGCCTCGATGGCGGCGATGCGCGCGATCCAGCCCAAGCTGAAGGTCATCCAGGATCGCTTCAAGGACGACAAGCAGAAGCAGCAGCAGGAAATCATGGCGCTCTACAAGGAAGAGGGCGTCAATCCGCTTGCCGGCTGCTTGCCGATCTTCCTGCAGATCCCGGTGTTCTTCGCGCTCTACAAGGTGCTCGTGCTCACCATCGAGATGCGCCACCAGCCCTTCTTCGGCTGGATCAAGGACCTCTCCGCGCCCGATCCGCTGCATGTGCTCAACCTGTTCGGCCTGCTGCCGTTCACCCCGCCCGCGTTCCTTGCGATCGGCGTGCTGGCGATCCTTCTCGGCATCACCATGTGGGCGCAGTTCAAGCTGCAACCGGCCGCGATGGATCCTTCGCAGCAGCAGGTCATGGCGCTGATGCCGTGGATGATGATGTTCGTGATGGCCCCCTTCGCGGCGGGTCTGCTGATCTACTGGATCACCTCGAACCTGCTCACCATCGCGCAGCAGAAGTACCTCTACAGCAGGCACCCGCAGCTGAAGGCGCAGGCGAGCAAGGACCAGCTCGACATCGACCGCGTTGCTGCGCGTGAGCAGAAGACCACGCCGCGCAAGCCCAAGACTCGTTGATTGATGGTACGATGACCGATCTGACCGAAGCAGAAGCCGTAGCGCGCGCCGAACTGGAAGAGCGCGCGCGGCGCCTCTTCGCGGGGCCGATCACGTTCCTCAAGTCTGCGCCCGCGCTGAGGTTCCTGCCCGATCCCACGGTGCCCGAGATCGCGTTCTCCGGCCGCTCCAACGTCGGCAAGTCATCGCTGCTGAATGCGCTGACCGGGCGCAATTCGCTGGCGCGCACCTCGGTCACGCCGGGCCGTACGCAGGAGCTCAATTTCTTCGAAGTGGCCGACCCGGTCCAGATGCGCCTGGTCGACATGCCGGGCTACGGCTTTGCCAAGGCGCCGCCGTCGGTCACCGAACAGTGGCGGCGGCTGGTACGGGATTTCCTGCGCGGGCGGGTGGTGCTCAAGCGCACGCTGCTGCTCATCGATGCGCGCCACGGCATCAAGCCGGTGGACGAGGACATGATGCAGATGCTGGATGAAGCCGCCGTCGGCTACCGCGTCGTCCTCACCAAGGCGGACAAGATCAAGGCCAGCGAGCTCGCTGCGACCGTCGCCGCGACCGAAGCGGCCGCGCGCAAGCGCACTGCGGCCTATCCGCAGATTCACGTCACCTCATCGGAACTCAAGATGGGGATTGCCGAGCTGCGCGCCGCCATCCTCGAGGACGCCGCGATCTAGGCAGCCCGGGCGGAGTGCTGCTCCAGCAGCACGCCAAGCGCCACCGGTCGTTCGATGAAATAGCCTTGCGCATAGTGGAAGCCGGCGAGGGTCGCTTCCATCAGCTGCATCTCGGTCTCGATCCCCTCGAACACGCATTCGAGCCGCAGCGAGCGCGTGAGGTTGAAGATCGCGCGGACCAGCCGCCGCCCTTCCGGATCGTCCAGCCGCACTGCAAAACTGCGGTCGATCTTGATGATGTCGATCGGCAGCATGTGGAGCGTGCTGAGGCTGGAATAGCCCGTCCCGAAGTCATCGAGCGCGATCATGGCGCCGCAGGCGCGCAACCGCTCCAGCGCGCCCCGGGCCACCGTGAAATCGCCAATGAGCGAGGTTTCGGTGATCTCGAACACCAGCCGCCTCGCATCGACCCCGCTGCGCGCGATGCGCTCGATCAGCGCGGTAACGGTGCCTGCATCCGCGATGTCGGTCGGTGCCAGATTGAACGAGAGGCGTTGCTCCGGCGGCAGCCGCCCGATATCCGCCAGCACGCACTCGAACGCCGCCAGCGTCACGGTGCGGGCCATGCCGAGCCGCTCGGCGGCGGCGAACAGAAGTTCGGCCGAAACCGCGCCGATGGTCGGCGATTCCCAGCGTGCCAGCGCTTCAACGCCGACCATCGCGAGCGAACGGGTGCGGACGATCGGCTGGTAGACCATGGTCAGCTCGCGCTTGAGGTCCGCACTCTGGAGGGCCGCTTCCAGGGCCTGTTCGGAGCGGATGATCCGTTCCAGCTCCGAGGAGAAGCGCACGATCCCGCCGCGCCGGGCCTTCTTGGCATGGTAGAGCGCGAAGTCTGCCCGGTCGAACAGGTCGTGCGCGCCCGTGCCTGCCTCCGGCCATGCGGCGAGCCCCACCGAACAGCCGACAGACACAGCGATGTCGCCCAGCGGCACCGGCTGCTGTACCCGCTCGCAAAGCCATGCGCCCTTGGCTTCGACGGCCTCCATCGTCCCTTCGATGATCAACCCGAACTCGTCTCCGCCCAGCCGTGCGATCACGGCGTCGGGTCCGCTCGCCTCCCGGAGCCGCTCGCCGATGACCTGCAACAAGCGGTCGCCTTGGGCGTGACCGTGGGCATCGTTGATCGGCTTGAAACGGTCGAGGTCGATCACGCCGATTGCGAATGGCGCGGCTTGGTCCCCGCGCGCCAGCAAGGCATCGAGCCGGGCAAAGAAATAGCGGCGATTGGGCAGGCCCGTCAGCGGGTCGGAATGGGCCAGCCGCGCGTTCTCCTCGGCAAGGTGCTGGGCCTGGCTCCGCTCGTGCCGCAGCGCCGAGCGCGAATGCTCCAGCGCGGTGAACGATGTGTAGAGATCGCGCACGACCTTGAGCACGATCACGCTCACCATGAGGATATTGAGCGCCATCGCAGCCATCGTCACCGTCCCGCGCGCGAAGCAGTAGGTGAGGAAGATCCCCAGCACGACGACGCAGACGAGGTGCGCCGCGCGCGGCAGGTAGCTCAGGCAGAAGATGCAGCCCATCACCGTGATCGCGATGAAGACGGTAACGTGGCCGCGCTCGTCGCCATGGCCGAACTGTTCGAGCGCCAATGCCCATACGACGAACAGCAGCGAAAGTGCCGCCGCCATGAATTCGGTGCGCCGCAGCAGTTGCAGGGCGCGGGCCTCGCTGATCACATTCGCCTCGAGCGGCCGCATCCAGTGAACCATGCGGATGAAGCACGCTGCGATCAGCGCGAGCGGCAGCCACAGCGTGAGCGTATGCGGGGCGATTCCCATGTGCGTATAGGCAAGCGCCGCCGCGTTCATGGTGAGGATGGCGTACATCGGTGGCAGCTGCTTGCGCAGGCGCAGGAACTGCTCGACGGGCAGGGGGCGCTGGCCCGAGGCTGGCTGCGGGTATGCGTCAGCCGCCACAAGTGGCGGGGTCGCCGGTTCTGCCTTCAATGCCATGCGTTTGTTTCGCGCGAGGTGGCTTGTCTCCCGGTTGCCGGCCCTATCCGCGCGAGCCCGCCCGGTGCCGCTTCAAAAAACTAACCTTCCTCCAGCCCGCGCCGCCTCCGGCTCTGGCCGGGCGCCTCGACAGCGCGGCGCGAAGAGCTTAGGCATGGCCGCCCATGAAGCTCATCATCGGCAATCGCTCCTATTCCAGCTGGTCCCTGCGCGGGTGGCTGGCCGCGCGCCAATCCGGCCTGTCCTTCGAGACGCAGGTCATCCCGCTCTATGGCGAGAACTGGGAAGAGACCAAGGCGGCCATCCCCGAGCTGGCCCCGGCGCAAGGCAAGGTGCCGGTGCTGTGGGATGGAGACGGGGTCGTGTGGGACAGCTTCGCGATCCTCGAATACCTCGCGGACAAGGTGGGGCGCGACCGGTATTGGCCCAAGGCGGACGATGCCCGCGCCATGGCCCGCGCGATCGTCGCGGAAATGCACTCCAGCTTCACCGCCATGCGCAGCGAACTGCCTTTCAACTTGCGCATGGCGCCGGTCGACAAGCCGCTCAGCGTGGCTGTGCGCGCGGATGTCGAACGCATCCTCACGCTCTGGGCGCAGGCCCGGGCCCGCTTCGGGCAGGGCGGTCCGTTCCTGTTCGGCACGTTCGGCGCGGCGGATATCTTCTTCGCGCCAGTCGTGGTGCGGCTGCGCCAGTACGGCGTGCCGGTGCCCGGCTTCGCGGCCGCCTATATGGATGCGATCTGGGAGCATGAGTGGCTGGAAGCCTGGCGCGCTGCAGCGGCGGATGAACCCTGGGCGATTGTGCACTTCGATGCGGCGTCCATCGTCGATTGATCCCGAGGGGCCGCTTTCCTCGCCGGTCATGGTGGTCTAACGCCGCTCCATGTCTCTTGTCTCCGATGTCCTTGCCCGCACCGCCGCGCTGATCGAGGCGCCCAGCATCACGCCCGCAACGGGCGCGGTGTTTGACGTGCTCGAAGCCATGCTCGCCCCGATGGGCTTTGCGGTGCACCGCTTCCTTGCCGGTGAGCCGCCCGAAGGCCCGGTCGAGAACCTCTTTGCCATCAGGCAGGGCCCAGCAGGCTCACGCCATTTCGCCTTTGCGGGCCACCTCGATGTCGTGCCGCCGGGCGGGGGCTGGAGCAGCTCGCCCTTCACCGCAGATGTGCGCGAGGTTCCCGGCGGCAAAGTGCTCTACGGGCGCGGCGCGGTCGACATGAAGGGGGCCATCGCGGCGATGGTCTCGGCGGTCGAGCAGATCCCTGCCGAGGCTGGCACGGTGAGCTTCATCATCACCGGCGATGAGGAAGGCCCGGCGAAGTACGGCACCGTCCCGCTCATCGCGCATATGCGCGAGGTGGGCGCAATCCCCGATTTCTGCCTCGTGGGTGAGCCGACTTCGGTTCACCGGCTGGGCGACATGATCAAGATCGGCCGCCGCGGTTCGGTCAACATGTGGCTCACTGCCAAGGGCGCGCAGGGCCATGTCGCCTATCCGCACCTTGCCGACAATCCGATCCCGCGTCTTGTCGCGCTGCTGGCGGAGCTTGACGCGCTGGTGCTCGACGAAGGCAGTGACTGGTTCCAGCCTTCGAACCTCGAGATTACCGACCTCGAAGTCGGCAACCGCGCCACCAACGTCATTCCGGCAGAAGCGCGCGCGCGCCTTTCGATCCGCTACAACGATCACCACACCGGGCAGGCGCTGGTCGACCGCGTGACCGAGATCGCCGCAAGGCACCGCACCGACGTGCGCGCGACCTTGCATGGCGAGGCGTTCATCACGCTCCCCGGTGCACAATCGGCGCTGGTGGCGGCGGCGGTCGAAGCGGAAACCGGTGTCTCGCCCGAACTTTCGACCACCGGCGGCACGTCCGACGCCCGCTTCCTGCGCGCGCTCTGCCCGGTGATCGAATTCGGCCTCACCAACGCGACGATGCACAAGACCGACGAGGCGGTGGCGGTCGAAGACCTCGAGGTTCTCGCCCGCATCTACCGCCGCATTGCGGAGGCGGCGCTGGCGTGAAGCGGCTGGGGCGGATCGTGGCGCTCTTCGCAGCCGGCCCCGATGCTGGCTGAACCGCTCAGCGCCCTTTCCTGAGCACGATATAGACCGCGCCGTCGCCGCCATGGCGCGGCTGTGCCGGACGGACAGAAGCGATGCGCCCCGCGTGCGGGCTGGCCGCCAGCCAATCGAGCAGCTTGGCGCGGATCGCCCCGCGCCGCTCGCCGCGCAGATCGTTTTCCGGCGCAGGCCGGTGCTTGCCCGCGATCAGCAGGATGACCCGCGCGCCCATCGCCAGCGCCTGTGCGATGCCGCCGTTCAGGCGCTCGTGCGCCATGGCGAGGGTGAGGCCGTGAAGGTCGATCGTCACATCGGGCTGGAGCGGCCCGCGTGTCAGCTTGCGGTCCCAGCTTGAATCGAGCCCGCCAGTGGTTAGCGGGCGTATCGGATATGATGCGGGGGCAGGCTCCGGGCGTGGCGGTGGGATGCGGCCCTTCACGCGCTTGGGGGGCGGGGCAAGGGCCACATCAACAAGCCCTTCCCCGGCACCTCCTGCTGGCGGGAGCGCGGGTTGCGGCTTGGGGTGCAGCGGTGTGACTGTCGCCGCGACCCGCCGCCACAGCGCGGCTTCGTCCGGGCTGAGCCCGCGCGGGGGTGCCCTCATTTGCCGTCCGATCTGGTGCCGTTCAGCCGTGCCAGCGTGCCCTTGGGCAGCAGGATCAGCGCCTGCCCTTGCGCCTTCAGCCCGCCCGCGATCATGCGCGCCTGTTCGCCGGCACCCCAGAAGCTGTCGAACCGGTTGGGGCCCTTGATCGCACCGCCGGTGTCCTGCGCTACCCACAGTCCGGAAATCCCGCCCTCGCCCTGCAGCCAGACCGGCGCGCCGAGCGGCACGAAGGCGGGGTCTGCCGCAAGCGTGGTGCGCGGCGCAATCGGCACACCGAGCGCGCCCACCGTGTCGGTTCCCGACCGCTCGCGGAAGAACACATAGCTCTGGTTCTGCTGCATCAGCGCGCTGCCCTCCACGGGATGCTCGTGGATGTAGCGCAGGATGCCCTGCATCGAGCCGGGATACTGGCCGGGGCCTGAGCCGATCAGCCCTTGCGCGCGCATCACGCTGCCGATGCCGGTGTAGGGATAGCCGTTCTGTCCCGCGAAGCCGAGCCGCACCACTGTGCCATCGGGTGCGCGCAGGCGGCCCGAGCCTTGCACTTGAAGGAAGAACAGCTCGGCCCGGTCTGCCACCCAGCCGATCTCCAGCCCCCGGCCGGCGAGCGCGCCGTTCTCGATCGCGGTACGGTCGTAATAGGGGATGAAGCGCCCGGTCTCGTCATAGCGGCCCAAAGGCTGGCTGCCATCGGGCAGCGGCGGGGCCTCACCGGGCCGCGCGCGCACCAGATCTGGGGGCAGGGCGTAGACCGGCACGTCGAAGCCAGGTTGGCGGACGCGGACCCCGGCGATCTCGGGCTCGTAATAGCCCGTCACCAGCGCTTCGCCCCGCGCTACGGTCGCAGTCTCGAAATAGCGGGTGAAGAAGCCGCGTGCGTCTTCCGGCGGCCAGCCGCTTGCGGCGGCGCAGGCCGGGGCCCAATCGTCCGGACGGGTCAGCCCGCTGGCATCGGCGCGCCGCGTGAGGCGCGGGCAGCTCGTGACGAAGGCGGACAGCGCTGCGCGTGCATTGGCATCGCTGAAGCCCAGCCCGGCCGCCACGGGGCCGCGATGCGTGCCAACAAGTGCGGCGTTGGGAGCCATCGGCGGCACCGGGGGAACCGGTGCCCCTTGCGGGATGAGCGGAATGCAGCCGGAAAGCAACGATGGCGCCAGCACGGCAAGCCAAGCCAGCTTGCCGGCCCGTCCTGCCCGCCAACCATGCACGAAAATCAGCCCTCGTCGGTCTCGTCGACCAGCCAGTCCGGATCGCGCGAGGTAAGATCGCGCGAGAAGGTCCAGACGTCGCGGGTTTCGATGGCGTCGTCGAGCGAACCGGCAACGACCGCGCCATTGGCATCGCGCGTGACCGAAGCGACATCGGCAACGAAGCGGACGGTGATGCGTGCGCGGGGGGCGGTGTAGCTCGCATCGACGATGCGGGCTTCCTCGATCCGGATGAGATTGGCGGTAACCGCTTCGCCCGCCGCATTGCGCGCGTCAATCGCCTCGGCGAAACCGGCGTAGACGTCGCTGTCGCACAGCTGCGAGAGCTCGTCCTTGTCGCCGCGCCAGAAGGCTTCAAGCACCATGCCGTAGGCACCGCGAGCACCGGCGAGGAACTGGCCGACATCGAACCGGCGGTCCGCACCGACGATGGCGCGGATGCCTGCTTCGGCGCGGCTGTCGAGCTGGTGGTCTTGCGGCAAGGGCAGCGCGCGGGGGGCGCCGGTGGTCTTTTCCTGCAGGCGCGGCGCCAGAGTGCGCGGCGCGCTGGCCGGATCGGGCTGCTCCACGCGGCGGCGGAGCGGTTCCTCGTTCTGCTCGGGCCGGCGGCCAAGCACGGCATAGAGTCGCAGGCCCAGGAATGCTGCGATCATCGCGAGAATCACAATTTCAACAATCACAAGGCCACATCCTGCATAATCAGGGCGCCAACCGGGCCTGCGGGTCCCGGTCACCGCCAACGCTTCATCGTGCCCTATGTGGTTACGAAATACAAATGAACAACGCGTGGACGGTACCCCGAAGGGCTTCCCGTGGCGTTTTTTGCCTGCCTCTAGGTGCACTCCGCCGTAAACCGCCTGCGCGAGGCCGAAGCGCAAGTGCGATTGCCCCGTTCTGCGGCAGATGCTAGGCGGCGCGCCAATTGCAGCCAAACCGTTCCAACCCATTCGCATGAAAGCACGATCATGGCCGAAGAAGGCGATATCATCACCCCGCTCGATCTCGACGCGAACTCGCCCGTCCCCAACGGCGAAGATACCAGCCCCGCGATCGGCCTGATCTCGCAGTACATCAAGGATCTCTCGGTCGAGAATCCCAATTCGCCGGACAGCTACCAGTGGACCGATGCTCCGGAAGTCTCGATTGATTTCAACATCGGCGCGCGCCCGCTCGGCCCCGATGTGCACGAAATCGAGATGAAGATCACCGCCACCTCGAAGGCGCCGCAGGGCACCCAGTATGTGGTCGAGCTGCTCTATGGCGCGCTGATCGGCATGCGCAACGTGACCGAGGAACAGGCCCATCCGTTCCTCTTCGCAGAGGGTCCGCGCCTTGTGTTCCCCTTCGCCCGCCGCATCATTGCCGATGCCGTGCGCGATGCGGGCTACCCGCCGCTGCTGCTCGAGCCGATCGATTTCAACGGTCTCTACCTTTCCCAGCTTCAGGCCCGCCAGGCCGAGGAACTGGCCGCCGGCACCGCCGGTCAGGCCTGATCCGGAAGGCTTCATGCGCCGTCCGGCCATAAGGCAGACGCCATGAACCTTTTGAAGGCGACCGGCACGATCGGCGGGCTCACGCTCGCCAGCCGCGTGCTGGGCCTCGTCCGCGACAGCCTGTTCGCCCGCTATGTGGGCGCAGGCTTCGCGTCCGACGCGTTCCTCGTCGCCTTCCGCCTGCCCAACATGTTCCGCGCCCTCTTCGCCGAGGGCGCGTTCGCCTCTGCGTTCATTCCGATGTTCAACCGCAAGGTGGGCGATCCGGAAGGGCAAGGCCTGCCCGACGGGCTGGATTTCGCCGAACGTGCCCTCGCCGTGCTGCTGCCGGTGCTGGTGTTGATGACGGCGCTGCTCGAAGTGTTCGCGTGGCCGGTCACGCTGGTCCTCTCGGGCCAGTTCAACAGTGTCAGCGCCGAACAGTTCGCCTTCGCCGTCGCGCTTTCGCGCATGACCATCCCCTATCTGATGCTGATCAGCCTCGTTTCGCTGTGCGGGGGGATCCTCAATTCGCTGCACAAGTTCTGGGTCAATGCGGCGGCACCGATCCTCTTGAACCTCACGCTGATCGCTGCGCTCCTGCTGTTCCATTCGGCGGATCCGATGATCACCGCGCGCAATCAGGCGATTGGCGTTTCGGTTTCGGGCGCGCTGCAGCTGGCATGGCTGGTCTGGGCCTGCCGCCGCGCCGGGGTCAGCCTGCGACTGCGCAGGCCGCGCCTCGATGCCGACGTGAAGCGCCTGATGGCGCTGATCTGGCCTGCCGCCGCCGGAGCGGGCGCGGTGCAGATCAACCTCGTGATCTCGACTGCGCTCGCCGCCTCGCTCCTCGCGCATGGTTCGGTGACCTACATCTACATGGCGGACCGGCTGAACCAGTTGCCGCTCGGCCTGATCGGCATCGGGCTTGGCACCGTGCTGCTCCCCACGATCTCGCGCCAGCTCGGCGGCGGGGATGAAGCCGCCGCGATGGAAACGCAGAATCGCGGGCTGGAGCTTGCGCTGCTGCTGACGCTCCCCGCCACGGTCGCGCTCGTGCTCTGCGGCGAACCGATTGCCGCCGCTCTCTTCGGCTATGGCCGCTTCACGCCGCAGGACGCGCACTTCACCGCGCAGGCGCTTGCCGCCTTCTCGATCGGCCTGCCCAGCTACATCCTCGTGAAAGTGCTCACGCCCGGGTATTACGCGCGGCAGGATACGGTGACGCCGGTGCGCTATGCCACGATCTCGATGGTCGTGAACCTCGTGCTCAATATCGCTCTGATCGTGCCGTTGCAGCATGTCGGCCCGCCACTGGCGACGGCGATTGCCTCCACCGTCAACGTCGCGATGCTCTACCGCACGCTGGTGGCGCGGGGGCAGTTCACCACCGATACGCGCCTCAGGCGCCGCGTGCCCCGCTTGGCGCTCGCCGCGCTGGCGATGGGAGCGGTGCTGTGGGCCGGGCAGGGCCTTCTGATGCCCTATGTTCACGGTACCTGGCTGGTCCGCTTCCTTGCGCTGGCGGTGCTGGTTTCGGCGGGCGGGCTCGTCTATGGGCTCAGTGCCATCCTGCTTGGCGCCTTCTCGAAGGCAGATCTCCAACTTCTCCTGCGCCGCAAGCGCGGCCCATCTCCATCCTAACCTAGAGTGACTGCACCCATGCGTATCGTCTCGGGCATCCAGCCTACCGGCAACCTCCACCTCGGCAACTATCTGGGCGCGATCCGGAACTGGGTGGCGATGCAGGACGAATGGACGGCCAAGGGCGGCGAGTGCCTCTATTTTCTCGCCGATCTCCACGCGATCTCGATGCCGCACGATCCCGCCGCGCTGAAGGCCGGCACGCGCGAGATGGTCGCCGCGCTCGTCGCCTGCGGGATCGATCCCAAGCGCTCGATCCTGTTCAACCAGACGCAGGTTCCCGCTCATGCCGAGCTGCAATGGCTGCTGACTGGCACCGCGCGGATGGGCTGGCTGAACCGCATGACGCAGTGGAAGGACAAGGCGGGCAAGAACCGCGAAGGCGCCAGCGTCGCCCTGTTCACCTATCCGGTGCTGCAGGCGGCGGACGTGCTGCTCTATCAGGCCACGCACGTCCCCGTGGGCGAGGACCAGAAGCAGCACCTCGAACTCGCGCGTGACATCGCGCAGAAGTTCAACAACGACTTCGCATCCGAAGAAGCGCCCGTCTTCACCCTGCCCGATGCGATCATCCCGCCCGAAGCGGCGCGGATCATGAGCCTGCGCGATGGATCGGCAAAGATGTCGAAGTCCGACCCTTCCGACATGAGCCGCATCAATCTCACCGACGACGCCGATGCGATCATGCAGAAGGTGCGCAAGGCCAAGACCGATCCCGAGCCGCTGCCGAGCGAGAAGGAAGGCCTCGAAGGGCGTCCCGAGGCGGCCAACCTCGTCGGCATCTATGCGGCGATGGCGGGGATCAGCCAGGCTGATGTTCTCGCCCAGTTTGGCGGACAGGGCTTCGGCGCGTTCAAGCCTGCGCTGGGCGAACTGCTGGTCGAGAAGCTCTCGCCAATCACTGCGCGCTACCGCGACCTGCGCACCGATACGGCGGCGCTCGATGCGATTCTCGGCGATGGCGGGGCACGAGCACGGGCACTTGCCGCGCCAACGCTTGATCGCGCGTACGCGGCGCTCGGGCTCCTGCGCGGCTAACCTGTATCACGGTGATGGCGTTGCTCCGCCGAGGTGTAACAAATTGCATCAAGTTTATGGCGAGGCTCTGTAATCCCCCGGAATTGCGGGGGATTTGCCGCGTTGTTCAACTGGCATTCAGCACCTGACGCGCACCCTTTTTGCATGCTACCACTGCACGTGGTGCTGGCTGACAGGGGAGCCGGCTCATGCACCAAGGAGTTGCTGGATATGAGTTTGATGCCCATGCGTAATCGCTTCGCCATGCTTGCGGCGCCCCTGCTGCTTGCGCTTGGCGGATGCGCCGCGCCGTTCAATGCCAATGTCTCGCGCTTCCAGGCCGAGCTGCCTGCCCCTGCGGGACAGACCTTCGCCGTCGTTCCGCAGGATCCCCGCAACGCCGGCGGTCTCGAATTCTCCCAGTACGCCAGCCTTGTCTCCGCGCAGCTGCAGAAGGTGGGCTACGTTCCCGTCGCCAGCCCGCAGTCTGCCGATCTTGTCGTCCAGTTCGACTACGGCGTCGACAAGGGCCGCGACAAGCTGCGCACCACCGGTTTCGGCGATCCCTACTGGGGCGGCTGGTATGGTCCGGGCTGGGGCCCGGGTTGGGGTGGTGGCTGGGGTGGTGGCTGGGGCCGCCGCCGCGGCTTCGGTGGCCCGTGGGGTTACGGCTTCTATGATCCGTTCTTCTACGGCGGCGGCTTCAACGATGTCGACGTGGTGACGGTCTACACCAGCGGGATCGACATGAAGATTGATCGCCGCGCCGATGGCAAGCGCCTGTTCGAAGGCAAGGCCGAAGCGGCTTCGACCTCGAACCGCCTGCCCTACCTCGTGCCGAATCTGGTCGAGGCGATGTTCACCGGTTTCCCCGGCCACAACGGCGAAACGGTGAAGATCTCGATCGCGCCGGAAAAGAAAAAGAACTGATCTGCCGAGCGGTTCGGTTCAGCCGGGGAGCGCCGCGAGGCCCCCGGTCGAGCCGAACCCGCCCGCGCCGCGCGCGGTGTCGTCCAGCGTATCGACTTCCACCCAGCTCGCCTGCGTCACGGGCGCCAGCACGAGCTGCGCCACGCGGTCGCCCCGGCGGATCGAGAAGGTCTCCGCGCCGAGGTTGATCATGATGACTTTCAGTTCGCCGCGATAATCGCTGTCGATCGTTCCCGGCGTGTTGGGCAAGGTAACGCCGTGCTTGAGTGCGAGGCCCGAGCGCGGGCGTACCTGGATCTCGAAGCCTTCCGGGATCGCCATGGCCAGCCCCGTCGCCACCGCATGGCGCGCGCCGGGTGCAAGATCGACGTCCTCCGCCGAAACCACATCCATGCCCGCCGCACCGGCTGTCGCATAGGCAGGCAGGGGCAGGTCGTCGTTCCCGGGCAGGCGCTTGACCATCACGGGCACGGCATCAGCTGAGTGCATCGGCAATCCTCTCGACCAGTGCGGCAGCGACCGCGTCCTTGGGCATTTCGGGCAGGCTCTCCACCCCGTCCGCGCGCACGATATGCACCGCGTTGAGGTGCCCGCCCATCACATCGCCGGAAACATCGTTCGCCACGATCCAGTCGGCACCCTTGCGCACAAGCTTGGCCTGCGCATGCGGCACCACGTTCTCGGTCTCGGCGGCAAAGCCTACCAGCAGCGGCGGGCGATCGGGCGACGCGCCCAGCCGCGCAAGGATGTCCGGGTTCTCGGTCAGGTTCAGCGACGGGATCACGCCCGAGCCATCCTTCTTGAGCTTCTGCTCGGCTTCCGAAGCGACCCGCCAGTCCGCCACTGCGGCGACCATCACGGCTGCATCGGCAGGCAGCGCGGAGGCGACAGCGGCCGCCATCTCGCGCGCGCTTTCGACATCGACGCGCGTTACCCCCGGCGGTGTCGGCAGGGTTACCGGTCCAGCCACCAGTGTCACCCGCGCGCCCATCCGCGCCGCAGCCGCCGCTATCGCGAACCCCTGTTTTCCGCTCGAACGATTGGCGATGTAGCGCACCGGATCGATCGCTTCGTGCGTTGGCCCTGCCGTTACCAGGATATGCTTTCCTGCCAGCGGCCCAGTCGGCACGCCGCCCAGCTTCGCGGCAATCGCGCTCAGGATCACCGGCGGCTCGGGCAGACGGCCGGGGCCGAACTCGCCGCAGGCCATCGGCCCTTCGTCGGGCTCCATCACTTCGATCCCGTCGCCGCGGAGCGTGGCGACATTGCGGCGGGTGGCGGGATGCTGCCACATCCGCACGTTCATCGCCGGCACTGCCAGCACCGGCTTGTCCGTCGCCAGCAGCAGTGTCGTCGCCAGATCGTCCGCGATCCCAGCCGCCATCTTCGCCATCAGGTCCGCCGTTGCCGGGCAGACCACCACGAGATCTGCGTTCCGCGAAAGCTGGATGTGGCCCATCTTGGCTTCGGCATCGAGATCCCACAGCGTGGTGTGGACCTCGTTCTCGCTCAACGCCGCAAGCGTCATCGGCGTGACGAACTGGCTGCCGCTCTTGGTCAGCACGCACGTCACCGTGCCGCCCTCGCGCCGGACCAGGCGGACGAGTTCGCTGGCCTTGTAGGCCGCGATGCCGCCGCCGATGATGAGAAGGATGCGCTTGCCCTGCATGGCGGCGCTTGTGCAATGCCGCGCGGGCCCGCGCAATCGTTTTGCTGCGCCGTGCTTGCGTCCGCCCCCGGACTGGCCCACGCTGGAACAAACCCTGGGAGTCTCAGCCGATGCGCTTCGTCCTTACCGCATTGATTTTCCTTGTCGGCATGTTCGATCTGTTCATGGCCGGCTCGTTCCTGATGACCCCGCAGAGCACCGCGTCAGGCCCCGTGTTCGGCATCGCGCCGCTGGGGACGGCTGGTCTTTCGACGATCCGCGGCGACATGACCTCGTTCTTCGGGGTCGGTGCGGTCTGCATGATGTGGGGTGCGTGGCGCCGTAATGCCGATCTGCTGCTGGTGCCCGCACTGCTGTTCGGCACGACGCTTGCCGGCCGCGCGATCAATCTCGCAGCGGTCGGAGCCTATCCCGGCTGGGTGATGCCGATGGCGGTGGAAGCTGGCCATGTCGTTCTTGCGCTTGCGGCGTGGCGATTGCTGCCGCACCACAAGCTGGCGGAAATCGCCGCCTAGGCAGCCACCGCGCTGGGCGTGCGCCGCCCCGCCAGTTTCAGCACCAGCTTCTGCGCCGGGCGCTCGAACCAGCGGTGCGAGGCAAAGCCTGCCAGCACGCTCGCGCCGATGAAGAACAGCAGGAACGCCGGCTGCCGGACGATCCCGCGCGATCCGAGCACGCTGTCGATCAGCAGCACCAGCGCGAGCTGGATCGGGAAGTGCCAGAGATAGACGCCGTAGGAGGCGTCGCCGAGGTGCCGCGCCGCCGCCAGCTTGTCATCGCGGTCCGCCGTATCGATCGCCAGCACCGCAAACAGCGCGGCAAACGTCCCCGCCAAGGTCGCCGCATCCTTCCAGTGGAGGCTCAGCCCCATCCAGAGCGCCGCGATGGTCAGCACCGCCGCCAGCGGAACCAGCACACCCGTGCGCAGGCCGCCTTGCAGGGCGGCGCCGTAGACCGCCGCGCCGCCGAAGAAATAGCCGATGCAGGTGAGCACAGGGCCATCTGGCGCCTTGAGGAAGAACAGCGCCAGCACCAGTACCGACGTCGTCAGTGCCAGCATGGTGGGCGATTTGCGCAAGGCCGGCAGCAGGAGCCAGAACGCGGCATAGGCGAGGATTTCGGTCGACAGTGACCACGAAGGCCCGTTGAATGATTGGTCCGTCTGCCAGCCCCAGTAATGTGCCAGACCAAGGCTCAGCACGAAATGCTTGATGTCCTGGTTGTGGTAGATGAACTCGGTGCCGTTGATCCCGCTATAGGCCGCTTGCAACACCGCCACGAGCACCAGCGTCAGCAGATGCAGCGGCCACAGCCGCGCTACCCGCGCCAGCCAGAACCGCCCCCGCGCGCCGCTGTCCGCAAGGTAAACGTGCGCGAAAACGAAGCCCGAGACAGCCCAGAAATACTGCACCGCCGCGTGGCCATAATCGTAGAGCCACCACAGCTCATGATAGAGCGGCGACACCTTCGGCCGGTTCACATGGAAGTGGAACTCGACCGGCGGCACGAAGAAATGCTGGTAGTGCCAGAACAGTACCGCACAGGCCGCGAGCAGGCGCGAGAGATCGAGCGCATTGAAGTGCCGCTTGGGCAGGCGCAGGCCGGGAAGGGGAGGCGTCTTGCCCACCTCAGCCCCAGGGGCCGAGCAGGATAACTCCCGCACTCGCAGCAGCGCCCAGCGCCACTGCCAAAGCATAGCCCAGCCATTTGAAGCCGCCGCCATCGCCGATCAGAGCGACCGGCGGCAGTGGCGGATCTTCCGGCGCACCGCCCTTGGGCGGGAAGCGTTCTTCCACGCGGCGGACAAGATCGGGCAGGCCGAGCAGCGTCTTGACGTTTTCGCGGATGCGGTCGGCAATCGCGGCCTCGGGGCCCAGTTCGTCGCGGATCCAGTCGCGCACAAAGGGGGCGGCGACGTCCCACATGTTGATCGAGGGATCGAGCTGCGTGGCGATGCCTTCGACCATGACCATGGTCTTCTGCAGCAGCAGCAGGTGCGGCTGGGTCTGCATGTCGAAGTCGCGGGTGATGGCGAAGAGCCCGTCGAGCATCTGGCCGACCGAAAGCTCGCTCACCGGCTTGCCGCGCATCGGCTCGCCGACAGCGCGCAGCGCCGTCGCGAATTCAGCCACCGAATGGTAGCTCGGCACATATTGCGCCTCGAAGTGGATCTCGGCGACGCGCGTGTAGTTGCCGGTTGTCAGGCCATAGAGGATTTCAGCGAGCCACTGCCGCGCGCGCCGGTCGATCCGGCCCATGATGCCGAAGTCGATCGCGGTGATCGTGCCGTCGGCTTCGATGAACAGGTTCCCCTGATGCATGTCGGCGTGGAAGAACCCGCCGCTGATCGCCTGCCGCAGGAAGGCAATGACCAGCCGGCTCGCCAGCGCCTTGCGGTCATGCCCGGCGGCATCGATCGCGTCGTTGTCGCTGATCTTGATGCCGTCGATCCAGTCGAGCGTCATCACCCGGCCATTGGTGCGATCCCAGTCGATCGTCGGCACGCGGTAGCCGGGGAAGGCGTGCATCTGCTCCGCCAGCTCGGAGGCGGAGGCTGCCTCGCGCCGGAGATCAAGCTCGCGCAGAGTCCAGCGCTTGAAGTTGGCGATCACCATGCGCGGGCGCAGGCGCGAGGCTTCGCCGCCAAAGGCTTCGAGATGGGCCGCCGCCCATTCGTAGGTCGCGATGTCTGCGGCAAACTTCTCGCGCACGCCGGGGCGCAGGATCTTCACTGCCACCTTGCGGCCATCGGTCGTCACCGCGCGGTGGACCTGCGCCACCGAGGCCGCGCCGACCGGCTCTTCCTCGAACTCTGCGAACAGCGATTCGAGCGGGCGTTCGAAGCTCTCCTCGATTTCCTTGCGGATCAGCGCGAAGGACACCGGCGGCAGCTTGTCCTGAAGCTTGAGCAGGTTCTCCGCTGGCCCCGGACCGACCAGATCGGGCCGCGTCGCCAGCGTCTGCCCCAGCTTGATCGCTGCCGGGCCGATGGCGCGGAAGGCGCCTGCGTAGTCGCGGGTCCGGTTCTTGCCGGTCAGCGAGACCCAGCGCGCCAGCTTCGCCAGCCGCCTTACCGGCGGCGGAGCGTTGCGATCGTTCTCGATGCCGATCAGCGCGCCATGCCGGGCAAGCGTGATGCCCCAGCCGAGCAGGCGGCGAATATGGGTTGTGTGGCGCAGCAAGGGGCGGTCCTAGATCTTCCAGCCCGAATGGATCGCCACGGCGCCGCCCAGAATCGGCTCGACCTTGGTGTGGCGGAAGCCGGCGCTGCGGATAATGCCTTCGAATTCGCGCATCTTCGGGAAGCGTCGGATCGATTCGATCAGGTAGCGGTACGAATCCGCGTCCCCCGCGATCATCTGGCCGAGCTGCGGCACGATCTTGTGCGAATAAAAGTCGTAGGCCTGCGCGAAACCCGGCCATTCGGTGGTCGAGAACTCGAGCACGAAGAACCGCCCGCCCGGCTTCAGCACGCGGTGCGCCTCAGCCAGCGCCTTGTCGATCCGGGTCACGTTGCGGATGCCGAACGCGATCGTATAGGCGTTGAATTCCTTGTCGCCGAAGGTCAGCTCCTCGGCGTTCTGGCGCGACCAGGTCAGCCCCTGAATGCCCTGCTTCTCGGCGCGTTCGATGCCGACATCGAGCATGTCCTGGTTGATGTCGGACACGGTGATCGCAGCCCCGTGACGCGCCATGCGGAACGCGATGTCGCCAGTGCCGCCAGCCATGTCGAGGATCGCCTCGCCCTCGCGCGGCTTCACCCGGCGCACGAAGCGGTCCTTCCACAGCCGGTGCATGCCTGCCGACATGGCGTCGTTCATCCGGTCGTAGCTCTTGGCGACGGACGAAAACACCGCGCCCACGCGCTCGGTCTTTTCTTCCGGGGTCACCTCCTCGTAGCCGAAGGAGACGGTTTCGGGCTCGGCAGCAGTTGCGTCAGTCATACTCCGCGCCTTTACGTGGGAATTGCCGCAACCGCAAAGCCTGTTAGGTGCTAGGGTCAGGACCAATGGGGCGCGCCACCGAGGTTTGAGGCAAAATGGCTCAGTGCGAGGAAGGAAGACGCAGGAATATGTCGATATTTCAAGGCTTCCTGACGAAGCAATGGGCCATTTTGGTCAAATCCCGAAGGGACGCTGGAATGGCTTCCTTCTCGGGCAGATACTTGCTTGAAAAGGCACCCAGCCTTCCCTGCGCAAGTATCCGTCCGATAGGTTCGCCATTCCAGCGCCTCGGCGGCGCGCCCCATTGGTCCTGACCCTTACATGCCCGAATTGCCCGAAGTCGAAACCACCGTCCGCGGCCTTGCCCATGTCCTCGATGGACAGGTGATCGCGCGTATCGAAACCCGCCGTGCGGACCTCAGGCGCCCGTTTCCGCCGAATCTGGTGCAGGCGCTCACCGGCGCCCGCGTTACCAGCCTCGGGCGCCGCGCCAAGTATGGCCTCGTCCATACCGACCGCGACCAGACCATGGTCTTTCACCTCGGCATGAGCGGGCGCTGGCGAATCGATCCTGACGAGATCGGCAAGCACGATCATCTCGTGATCGAAACCGGCGCGGGCCGCACCCTCGCGCTCAACGATGCGCGGCGTTTCGGCTCGGTCGATCTCGTCGATACCGCTGCGCTGGAACAATGGCCGCAGTTCGCCGCGATGGGCCCCGAACCGCTCGGCCCGGGCCTGACCCCCGCGCACCTTGCCAGGGCCTTCGAAAACCGTTTCGCCGCGGTGAAGCTGCTTCTGCTCGATCAGCAGATCGTCGCCGGGCTCGGCAACATCTACGTCTGCGAGGCGCTCCACCGCGCAAAGATCCACCCGGAGCGCGAGGCCGGCAAGGTCAGCCGCGCGGCGCTCACCCGGCTCGTGCCTGAAATCCGCGCCGTGCTCGAAGAAGCGATTCGTGCTGGCGGCTCCACCTTGCGCGATTATGTCCGCCCCGATGGGGAGCTGGGTTATTTTGCCAAGGACTGGCGCGTCTACGGGCGCGAGGGCGAGGATTGCGCTTGCGGCAAGCCGGTCCAGCGCATCGTGCAGGGCGGCCGCTCGACCTTTTTCTGCGCCTCCTGCCAGCGCTCCTGAAGCGTTTGTCGTCGGCAGCGTCAGGTTGGCCGTTGAACTCGCTCTCCGGTCTGACTAGCCTCGGCCTCACAGCGCACCCGAGGAGCCGGGCTGCGCTGTTTTTGTCCGCGCCGTTCGCGGGTTCGCCAGGGGGATGTTCGAGGCATGCTTGACCGCGTTCTTGGGCGATTGCGAGAGGGCGAGCGCCCTTTGCGTTATCTGCTCGCCGGCGCGATCAACACCGCGTTCGGGCTCTCGTTCTTTCCAGTGCTGCTGTGGCTCTCGCCATGGTTTTCCCGGCACTACATGGCGGGGCTGGTGCTGTCGCAGCTCGTCTGCACCGTCTTCGCGTTCAGCACCTACAAGATCGGCGTCTTTCGCACGCGGGCCAATATCCTGCGCGAATTCGCCCGTTTCTCGTCCTATTCCTACACCGTGTTCGGCGCCAACCTGATCGCGCTGCCTCTGCTGGTGCAGGGGCTTGGCCTGCATCCGATACCGGCGCAGTTCGGCTTTGCGATGGTCACCCTGATCGGCAGCTATTTCTGGCATCGCTCCGTGACATTTCGCACCGATACGGATGCCTGATGCGGCGATGCTCCCTGCCAGACATGGCAGTGGGCCTGAAACCGGGCGTCATGCTAACCATGCCGCAGAACCAGAACCATCCAGCAGGAGAGAGCCAGCCATGAAGACCCGCATTACCGAATTGTTCGGCATCGAGCATCCGATCATCCAGGGCGGCATGCACTATGTCGGCTTTGCCGAGATGGCCGCAGCCGTTTCCAACGCGGGCGGGCTCGGCATCATCACTGGCCTGACGCAGAAGACCCCCGCCGATCTCGCCAACGAGATCGCGCGCTGCAAGGACATGACGGACAAGCCCTTCGGCGTGAATCTGACATTCCTGCCCACGGTCAATTCGCCCGATTATCCGGGCTATATCCGCGCGATCATCGAAGGCGGGGTCAAGATCGTCGAGACCGCTGGCAACAACCCTGCGCCGTTCCTGCCCTATTTCAAGGATGCCGGGATCAAGGTGATCCACAAGTGCACCTCGGTGCGCCACAGCGTGAAGGCGCAGAACGTCGGCTGCGATGCGATCTCGGTCGATGGCTTCGAATGCGGTGGCCACCCCGGCGAGGACGATATCCCGAACTTCATCCTCCTGCCGCGCGCGGCTGAGGAACTCACCATCCCCTTCGTCGCCTCGGGCGGCATGGCCGATGGCCGCAGCCTCGTGGCTGCGCTGGCGCTGGGCGCGGAAGGCATCAACATGGGCACGCGCTTCATCGCGACCAAGGAAGCGCCGGTGCATGAAAAGGTGAAGCAGGCCCTCGTCGCCGCTTCTGAGCTCGACACCCGCCTTGTCATGCGCCCGCTGCGCAACACCGAGCGCGTGCTGACCAATGCTGCGGTCGAACGCCTGCTCGAAAAGGAACGCCGCCTCGGGGCCGACATCAAGTTCGAGGACATCATCGAGGAAGTCGCGGGCGTCTATCCGCGCATCATGATGGAAGGCGACATGGAAGCCGGCGCGTGGAGCTGCGGCATGGTCGCCGGGCTCATCCACGACATCCCGACCTGCAAGGAACTGATCGACCGCATCATGGCTCAGGCCAATGCGATCATCCGCGAGCGTCTGGCGGGGATGGCCTAGAATGCAGGCGCCTCCGCGAAGGCGGGGGCCTCATTCGGCCTTGCGCCGCGCGGCCTGAGGTCCCCGCCTTCGCGGGGACGCGCAAAGCCGCGCGGCAAGCAGCCTCAAGCCGCCAGCGTCAGATCCTCGAACCGGCCAAGGTGGAAGTCGGCCGAACCGAACTGGTTCTCGATCATCGTGGCGCGCTTGAAGTAGTGGCCGATGGCCAGTTCCACGGTGATGCCGATGCCGCCGTGGGTCTGGATCGCGTTCTGGCCGACGAAGTTGATCGACCGCGAGACCTTCGC
>CANGJI010000001.1 GCA_947454135.1 Sphingomonadaceae bacterium | reverse complement strand
GGTGAGTATCTTGTGCGGATAGGCCTGATGCCCCACGTCCCAGATCAACCGGTCGCGCGGCGTATCGAACACATAGTGGATCGCCGTCGTCAGCTCCACCACGCCAAGCCCCGAACCCAGATGACCACCCGTCTGGCCAACCGAGGAGATCATCTCCTCGCGAAGCTCATCCGCCAGCTGGCGAAGTTGCGAGGCGGGAAGCTTGCGAAGGTCCGAAGGCGTGTCGACCTGATCAAGCAGCGGCGTATGCGGAATTGACATTAAGATGTCTTACACCCTTGAATCGGCTCTGTCGAACCCGTCTTGCGCGGAAATGTGCGCCTTTTTGCTCAGGTTTCAGCGTCCTCGGCACCGCAGGCACCGCAGCGGCCGCGGATTTCGACGACCGGGCGAACAGCCGCAAAACCGGCGTGGTGCGCCGCATCGCGCAGCGCGCCCGTCAGCCGGTCGTCATCGATATGCGTCGCCTCGCCGCAGGCATCGCAGATCAGAAAGATGCAATCATGGTGGCAGCCGGGATGGCTGTTCGCGACATAGGCATTAGCGCTTTCGACCCGGCGCGCGAGGTTGGTGCGCACGAACAGGTCGAGAATGCGGTAGACGCTGTTGGCCGCCACACGCTTGCCGCGCCGCGCGCCGACGCTTTCCGCGATGTCGTAGGCCGAGGCCGGCTTTTCATGGGCCGCCAGCGCCTCGAACACGTCGCTGCGCATATCGGTCCACTGCTCACCCGCCGCCTGCAGCGCACCGCGCGCGGCATCGACCAGCATGTCCCCGGCAAAATCGTGATGGTTGTGATGGCCCGCCATGAACGGAGAAATAAACCGCCTTGCGCCAGATCGCAAATCTGGCGCAAATCGGGCTTATCCGCGCGTGAAATCAGGCTTGAACAGTCCCGGAAACGCGCGCTTGAGCGCAGCCACCTTGGGAACGTCCCAGTAGCGGATGTAGGGGTGATCCGGGTTTTTGAGTGCGAAGTCCTGATGGTAGCCCTCGGCCGCGAAGAAGCCGCGATCAGGCTCGACCGCCGTCACGATCGGACGCTTCCACAGGCCAGCCTTCCTGAGCTGCGCGAGATAGGCATTGGTGACCCGCGCCTGTTCCGGTGACTGCGGCACAATCGCATTGCGATACTGGGTGCCGGTATCGGGGCCCTGCCGGTTGAGCTCTGTCGGATCGCTCGCGACCGAGAAGAACACCTGGAGAAGCTGGTCATAACGGACCATCGCCGGATCGTAGGTGATCCGCACGGCTTCGGCATGGCCGGTCGTGCCCGTGCTGACGGTCTCGTAATGCGCATCGGCGCGGCTGCCGCCCTCGAAGCCGGACACCACGCTGGTCACCCCCTTCACGTGGCTGAACACCGCTTCCATGCCCCAGAAGCAGCCACCGGCGAGCACCGCTGTCTTGAGGCCCTTCGCTTCCTTGGCCTGCACCGCCGCCGGGGGCGCGGTCACGCCGGATTCGGCCTTTGCGAACTGGACCGCAGGACCCGCCACGGCAACAGCCAGCAAAAGCACAAGTCCAGTCAGGCGAAAGACATGCGAGAGTGCAGGCTTCATGAGAACTCCCGTACGCGAGCATAGGACGAGGCTTGCTTTCGGCACACGCCGTCAGATCTCTCCACCATCATACTCCAGACCCTGTCGCGCGACGAGCAATTCGGCCAGATCTGCTTGCACAAAAGAGAGCAAGCGCCGACGCCATTCGCGCTGATCACTGCTGTCCTGCAAAAGCGGTAGGTGCGGCCCTATTCAACGCGGCGCATCTTGATTCCGGGCTGACCATCCACGCTGACATAATAGCTGCCAAAGGATCCCTTGGTGATCTCCGCCTTCAAGCCGGGCCGGGGACGCAGGACGAAACTGCGCACATCGATCTGCTCCCACGTTCCACCTTCGGCAAATACCAGCCTCAGCTCTCCACTCCGCGTCGTGCTGACGGAAGTAACGGTGGTTTCGATGCGCTTCACGTCGTCCGCGTCATCACCCCCACCACCGAAGAGTCCGCCGATCTTGGGCAAGCTAAAACCGAACAGACCCTTGCGGACCTGTCTGATTTCCTTGCGATCGGCCACAACAAGGTTCTTGGATTTCGTGGCAGTGTCCAGCTCGGACACCCTCTCATCATAGCAGGCCAGCCGCGCAGCCGCGTCGGCAATGGCGCGGCAGTCAACAAGCTGACGAAACAGCAACGGAGTCTCCAGATCGTGCTGCGGCTCCCGACCTGCGACCGGCGCGCTGCCCCCGACACCCAGCACTGCCGCGCAGAGCGAGGCCAGTGCGATCCCTCTCGCATGTTGCAACGACATTCCTGCCTCATCCAGTTTGCCCTGCAACCATGTCCCGGATCACCATGAGGAGCAAGCTCCCACAAGTCGTGCAGAATTCTCGCCGCCCCAAGGGTCGGCAGACTGTGGCATAATGGTGACATTCGCGGCGGAACTAGTCACAGATGACACCAGCGTCCTTTACAGGTGTGGGCGAGTTGGGCCACCCGCTCGTGATCCCGGCTTCCCCGCGTGCCTTAATGCGCAGCAGCTTAGCCGGGTCCTGTGAACTGGTTAAGGCGGCCCAAAACCGCCATCCTAATAGGGGCTGGATAAATCATGAAAACTCTCTCCATGCTGAAGGTTGGCGTTGCGCCTGCCGCACTGGGTCTCGCAATGCTCGCGACCCAGGCGGTTGCGCAGGAAGTCAGCCCGCAGACTGCTACGGCTGATGCTGCTCCTGCAGAAGGCGTTATCGTCGTTACCGGCTCGCGCATTGCGTCGCCAAACCTGACCTCCGTTGCGCCGATCACGGCGATCTCCAACGAGGACTTCAAGCTTCAGGGCACAACCAAGACCGAAGATCTGCTGAACTCGCTGCCGCAGGTTTTTGCTTCGCAGTCTTCGACCCTGTCGAACGGTGCGACCGGTACGGCAACGGTCAACCTGCGCGGCCTCGGCTCGCAGCGCACCCTGGTGCTGATCAACGGCCGCCGCCTCATGCCGGGCGATCCGACCAGCTCGGCCGCTGACCTTAACTTCATTCCGTCGTCGCTGGTGAAGCGCGTGGAAGTGCTGACCGGCGGCGCCTCGGCCACCTATGGCGCAGACGCAGTCGCGGGCGTGGTCAACTTCATCATGGACACCGACTTTACCGGTTTCCGGATCGATGCGAACTACGGCCTGTACCAGCACAACAACGGCAACAAGATTACGCCGGCGCTGCTCGACAAGCGCGCGAACGCCGGGTTCTCCGGGTTCAACTATCCGAAGGGCAACGTTGCTGATGGCGGCACGTTCGACACGACCGTGTCGTTCGGCACCGATCTTGGCGAAGGCCGCGGCCACATGACCGCCTACTTCGGCTACCGCAAGGTCAACCCGATCCTTCAGCGCAACCGCGACTACAGCGCCTGCACCATCCAGAACACGGGCGCGAAAATCGGTTCGAGGCTTAACCCGGATGCCCCGCTGCAGTGCGGCGGCTCGGCCACTTCGGCGACCGGCACGGTGTTTTACCACACTGCGTCGACCTCGTCGTCGACCTTGGGCGCGCTCGGGCCGGGCACGCTGACCCAGGGTACGCTGAACCGCTACAACTTCGCACCGCTCAACTACTTCCAGCGGCCGGACGAGCGCTACACCGCGGGCGTCTTCGCGAACTACGAGATCAACGACTCGATCAAGCCGTACATGGAATTCATGTTCATGGACGACCGGACCTTGGCGCAGATCGCTCCGTCGGGTGACTTCGGCAACACGATGGTCGTGAACTGCGACAACCCGCTGATGTCGGACAATCAGCGCGGCCAGCTGTGCACGCCCAACAACACGGTAATGGGCTATCTCGGCACTTTCCCCGTTGTTCCGGGTCTGTTTAACGCCCTTTCGCCGGCGGCTCAGGCCATCGTCACCCCCCCGCCGTACAACAACCTCGCGTACTTCCAGCTGCTGCGCCGCAACGTGGAAGGCGGTCCGCGCATCAGTGATCTGCAGCACACGTCTTTCCGGACGGTGATCGGCAGCAAGGGCAGCCTTGGTGAGGCGTGGACTTACGATGCCTACTACCAGTTCGGCCGCACCAACTACTCGCAGGTCTATTCCAACGAGTTCTCGGTTTCGCGACTGAAGAACGCGCTGGACGTCGTGACTGGTCCCAATGGTCAGCCGACCTGCCGCTCGGTCATCCTTGGAACCGATCCGAACTGCGTTCCCTATGACGTGTTCGGCGGCACCCCGTCGCCGGCTTCGATCAGCTACCTGAATGCCTCGGGCTTCCAGAAGGGTATCGTTACCCAGCAGGTGCTCAGCGGCTACCTCGCCGGCGATCTGAGCAAGTACGGCATCAAGACCCCGTGGGCGCAGGACGGCGTGAATGTCGTTTTCGGTGCGGAATATCGTCGGGATTCGCTTGATCTGAAGACGGACAACGCCTTCAGCACTGGCGATCTTGCTGGTCAGGGCGCGGCAACGCTGCCGGTGGCAGGCTCCTACAAGGTCACCGAGTTCTTCACCGAAGCGGATCTCCCGCTGGTGCAGGAAGGCGTATTCTACAACCTGAGCCTTCAGGGCGGCTACCGCTACTCGCACTACGCGATCAAGGGCGGTAACACCTTCAACACCGACACCTACAAGCTTGGTGTTGATTTCGCTCCGGTTCGCGACATCCGCTTCCGTGCCGCTTACAACCGTGCGGTCCGTGCACCGAACATCCAGGAACTGTTCGCTCCGCAGGTCGTGGCCCTCGACGGTGTGACCGATCCGTGCTCCGGCTTCACGATCACCGCCGCTGACACGGGCTGCCTTGCGCAGGGCCTGCGCGTCGGCCAGAACGTCACCGCCAACCCGGCGGCGCAGTACAACGGCTTCATCGGCGGCAACCCCAGCCTGAAGCCGGAAGTTGCGACCACCAAGACGGTCGGCGTCGTTCTGCAGCCCCGCTGGATCCCCAACTTCTCGCTGAGCGTCGACTATTTCGACATCAAGGTGAACAAGGCGATCCAAGGCTACGGTGCGGATGCGATCCTGTCCTCGTGCGTGAACGACAACAACGCGTTCGCTTGCGGCCTGGTGCAGCGCAACCCCGCCGGTTCGCTGTGGCTGAGCTCGGACGGCTACGTGCGCGATCTGCCCACCAACGTCGGTGGCGTCCAGACGCGTGGTCTCGAGTTCAACGGTAGCTACTCGCACTCGATCGGCAATGTGGGCACTCTTTCGCTCACGATGGTCGGCACATACCTTGACCGTTATTCGGTCGATAATGGTCTGACTGCCGTTTACGACTGCGCGGGCTACTTTGGCCCGACCTGCGGCACCTCAGCACCCAAGTGGCGTCACCGCGCTCGTCTTGGCTTTGCTGCCAAGAACGGCATGGGCCTGTCGCTCACCTGGCGCTACTTCAGCGGAGTGGACGTCGAGTACAAGAACCCGAGCTCGACGCTCAACAACGACTACTACAACTACAGCTCGCGCATCGGCGCCCAGAGCTACTTCGATCTGGCCTTCTCGACCCGGATCAAGAACCAGTACACGTGGCGCATTGGCGTGAACAACATGTTCGACAAGGAGCCGCCGCTGGTGACTTCGGGTAGCGGTACCTTCGGTGCCAGCGCTTGCGGGTCGCTCTGCAACGGCAATACCTACCCGGGCACCTACGATTCGCTCGGTCGTTACATCTACTCGAGCATCACGCTGGACTTCTGATCCCGCGTAAAAGCGAGTAAAAAGATTGGCGGTCTTCCCGGCAGGGGAGGCCGCCAATCGCTTTTGCGGGACCTGGAAATACTCCCCCGCGCATTACTACAGGGACTGCCTCACCACTCATGGCGACTTTGCAGGAAGATATTGCAGCCATCGCCACTGCCGCGCGCAGTGGCAGGCTCGACGAGGCTGCCGTCCGCGCCGCCACCGCTGCCGCTGTTCACCCGGCCGACCCCGTGCTCATGGCTCTCGCCGGTGCGGTTGAATTCCACCGTGGACAGTTCGAGCAGGCGGCCCGCTACCTGGGAACCGCCCATCGCCTTAACCCCCACGACATCACGGTGCGCGCCAATCTGGCGGAGGCGCTCTACCGAACCGGCAACAACGCCGGAGCCTTGGCGCTGTGCACCGTCGAAACCGCTCGTGCAGATCGCAGCCTCAGGCTGGCCCGGCTCGGTGGCGCGCTGGCGCAGGAAGCCGGCCGAATGGCAGAAGCGATCGACTTCTACCGCCTGATCGTGAACCAGACGGCTGACGACTGGGTCGCGTGGAACAACCTTGGCAACGCACTAGGCGACATTGGAGACACCGCAGGCGCAGTGGATGCACTGAGACGTGCGCTTCGCCTTGCACCGGATTCGCCGCCAATCCACGTCAACCTCGGCAACGCGCTTATCGCGGATGGCAAGGTCAATGAGGCCGAGATCGTTCTGCGCGATGCGGCAAACCGCTTCACTGACGATCCGACCCCACTTGTTTCGCTGCACGGCCTCTACCTCGCGGCCGGCTACGAGACTGCTGCCTATGATGCGATGTCCGACGCAGCCCACCGTGCGCCGGACAATCCCACGGTCCAGTGCGATTTCGGCTACGAAGCCCAGCGCGCCGCGCGTTGGGATCTGGCCGAGACGGCCTACAGGCGCGCCCTTGAAGGCGCCCCCACCCTTGCCAGCGCCTATGTCGGGCTTGCTTCGGTCTTCGAGCGAGTCAATCGTGAAGACGAGCTTGACGGACTGAAGGCCGCAGCACTTGATGCCGGTATCGACGAGGCTTCGATCGCCTTCATCGACGCACTGCGATTCAAGCGCGCCAACGCCTACGACGATGCCCTCGCCGCGCTCGAGCGCGCTGGCGACGTCGTGGCGCCAGCGCGCGCCGCACACCTTCTTGGCACCATGCTCGACCGGTTGGGTCGGCATGACGATGCATTCGCTGCCTTTGCCGAAATGAACCGGCTCTGGGCCGAGGATCCATCCGATCCGATAAAACGGGCCGCGCTCTACCGCGATGGAATCATGCACGGCACTGCATTGCTCGAGAGCGAATGGGTTTCCTCCTGGACCCCGGCTGCACCGCCCGTCGGAAAAGAACCAGTACCGGTCTTCCTGCTCGGTTTCCCGCGCTCAGGCACCACGCTGCTCGATACCATGCTCATGGCCGATCCACGCGTGGTGGTTCTGGAGGAAGAGCCGTTCATCGGCCTTGCGGAACTCGAGGCCGGTGGAGTCGATGCTCTGGGGCAGATGAGCGAAGCGCAGCAGCGCGAAGCGCAAAGGCTCTATTATGAGCGGGTGCGTAAGCTGGCAGAGGTCACTCCCGATACCGTGATCATCGACAAGCACCCGATGCATCTCAACAAGATTCCCGTGATCCGTCGGCTTTTCCCCGAGGCGCGGTTCCTGCTGGCGCTACGGCACCCGGCGGACGCCCTCCTCAGCTGCTACATCACCAACTTCCGCCTCAATAACGCCATGTCGAACTTCCTCAACCTGGACGACGCCGCAACGACCTATGACCTATCCTTCAGCTACTGGGAAAAAGCACGCGCAGTGTTCGACCTGCCTGTCGCCACCGTGGTCTATGAAAGGCTGGTTGAAGACACGGCGCGCGAACTGCGTCCCGTGTTCGAATGGCTCGGTCTGGCATGGCCCGATGAGGAACTGGATCACACCCGCGCTGCACGGGCACGCGGCACAGTGACCACGGCCAGCTATTCCCAAGTGACTGAGCCGATTTACACCCGTGCTGCAGGCCGGTGGCATCGCTATGCGCATCATCTCGAACCAGTTTTCGACAAGCTGCGCCCGTGGGCCGAACGGTTTGGCTATTCGCTTGTAGACGGGCGGATACCGGCATGGCCTGGTGAGGAGGCCGCCACCGCACCATGACCGGGCTGGGAGGGGAGCTTGCCAGAGTGGATGCGCTCGTCCGCCAGGGGCAGTTGGGCCCGGCAGCGGATCTGCTAGATCGACTGCTTCTGGCCGGTACGGACAGTGCGGCCCATTGGCTGCAGCTTGCGGGCCTGCGCCGAGCTCTGCGCCAACCGCGCCGCGCGCTCGACGCAGTCCACCGCGCGCTAGCCATTGCGCCGCTCGACTTCATGGGGCTGGTGATGCGCGCCGCGCTGCTGGAGCGGATCGACCCGTCGGCTGCAGGCAAAGCCTGGGACGAGGCTCTGGCGCAGAGACCCGAAGGTGAGCTGCCGCCCCCGCTCGCAGCGACCGTGGCCCGGGGGGAAGAGCTCCACGCCGAGTGGTCCCGCGCGCGCGAAGACCGGCTCGTACGCGCATCCGGGCAGTCCGGAGAGGACAGGAAAGCGAACTTAACCGAGCAATCGCCCGATGCAGATCGCGACCGGCGAATTGCCCGTTTTCGGAGTAATGTCCTGAGGAAGACGCGCGTCTTCCATTCTGAGCCGACACATTTCCATTACCCAGGGCTGCCGGAACGCGAGTTCCACCCCTCGCATCGCTTCGCGTGGCTGAAACGCTTTGCCGATGCGACGGATGCTATCCGCGCCGAGGCGTTGGCCCTGGTCCAGTCTGGCCGGGCCGAGCTGATCCCCTATCTGCAATATCGCGAGCACGAGGCGCTGGCCCAGTGGCAGGCGCTGAATAACAATCTCGATTGGGGCGCGCTCCACCTGCTCAAGGAAGGGACCCGGATCGACGCCAACGCCGATGCCTGCCCAGTCACTATGGAACTGCTTTCGCATGTGCCGCAGCCCAGAATTGCCGGGGCTTCCCCCAATGCATTGTTCTCGCTGCTCGCACCGCGCACCGCGATACCGCCGCATGTCGGTGTCAGCAATGCACGGCTGCTCTGTCACGTGCCAGTAGATATTCCCTCCGGGTGCTGGTTTCGCGTCGGCGCGGAAACGCGCTTCTGGAAGGCGGGGGAGCCTTTCGTCTTCGACGATACAATCGAGCACGAGGCCGCCAATCCTTCGGACAGGCTGCGGATCGTGTTGATCTTCGATCTCTGGCACCCTGATCTCGATGCGGTAGAGCGTGATGCCATTGCCGGCATCATCGCGGCAGAAGGTGCTGAGGGAGCGCTGTGACCGATCCAGCCGGACTGATCGCGCTGGCGGACGCAGCGCTCATGAACGGCAGCGAGGAACAGGCCATACCCGTACTGACCGATGCGGTGGCGCACGGACTGGGGGGTACGGCAGTGCTCTCGGCACTGGCCTTGCTGCATCGAGGCCTGGACCAGCGCGAACTGGCAATACCACTACTCGAGCGCGCCGTCGCGCATGCGCCGGAAGACGGAACACTGGTTCGACAGTTGGCACAGGTCTCGCTGGAAGCTGGCCTTCCGGCAGTGCCTCTGTTCGAGCGAGCGATCCAGCTCCTCCCACGGCAAGCAGACCTGCGACTCAGCCTGGCTTCTGCCCGGCTCCACGCAGGGCAGGGCATGCGTGCGCTCGATGAACTGGAAGCCATGCTGACTGCCAATGCCGGTTGGTATGAAGGCCATGCCCAGTTTGCGCAGCTCGCCTTCTATTGCGGGCAGGGTGATCGCATGCTGTCCACTATAGAGGCCGCGCTCACGAAGTTTCCGCAAAGCGGAGAACTCTATCTGCGAATGGTCAACCTGTTGCTCGACGGTGACCGCCCGGCAGAAGCGCTGGAATGCTGCAACCGTGCGCTCGCTCGCTTTGGCCAGGTTGCGCAATTGCTGCTACCCAAAGCGACAGCGCTTGATGCACTCGGACAAGCGGCAGAAGCGGACGCGCTGTTTCATGCGCTAGGCCAGCCTTCCGAACGAGGGCATGCGGTCTCGCTGATACGGCACCTGTTGCGAACAGGACAGGCCCAAAAGGCTAGTGCAGAGCTTGATCCCTGGCTTTCGCAACCGGGCGCAGAAGCGTTCTGGCCCTACGCAGCGCTCGTGTGGCGGCTCACCAGCGACCCGCGGCTGGACTGGCTTGAACGACAAGGCACACTCGTGCGGGTGTCGGACCTGCAACTGGATGAGGCGGAACTGGTTGAGGTTCGCCAGTCGCTAGATGCCTTGCACAATCGGTCTGGCCGTTTCCTCAACCAGTCGATCAGGGACGGAACCCAGACCAATGGACCGCTGCATGCCCTGATCGACCCTATTATCGCCCGCTTGCGGGAACGACTGCGCGATGCGGTCGCGCGTTTCGCATCAAGCCTTGGAGATGACCCGTCGCATCCCACACTTGGAACGATCCCGCGCAGTCGGCCCCGTTTCGCCGGCAGCTGGTCAGTACGGCTGCGCGATGCCGGGCATCACACCGCGCACCATCACCCGGAAGGCTGCATCAGCGCGGTTTTCTACGTCACTGTTCCCGAAGCTCTTGCGGGCGATGCGGGGCATCTCGTGCTCGGCGAATCGCCCCCGGACCTCGGTCTCGGGCTGGCGGCGATGGAAACCGTGGCGCCTAGTCCCGGCCGTCTGGTTCTATTCCCTTCGTGGATGTGGCATGGCACGCGCCGCTTCGCGGCGGGGCAGCGGATGACTGTGGCATTCGACATTGCGCGGCGTTAGTATCGATCAGGACATGCGGCTTAGGTTTGGTCAAACCAAAGGAAACATAGGATCGATATCATGAGTATTTCTGCAGCATTTTTCCTCCTTACCAGTGCGCAGGCTGCACCCGCGGCTGCGCCTCCCACCCCCCCGGCGCAAGACGCGGATCCGGTCATCTGCCAGCGTATCGAAGAGACCGGATCACGCTTGGGATCGCGCAAGGTCTGCATGCGCAAGAGCCAATGGGCCGAGCAGCGCAACGAGGATCGCATGCTCATCGACCGCAGCCAGATTGTCGGCTGCAAGCAAGGCACCGGCTGCTAGACTTGGTGAAAGATACGCGGAATCGGCAGACTGGGTTGCCAGAACCTTAGCGTGATGGCTCGGCGAACAGGCGCGGATCGAGCCGCCGGCCCATCCATGTCAGCGCCCAGTGCAGATGCGGCCCGGTGGCGCGGCCTGACATGCCAACGTGTCCAAGCACTTGCCCCTGTGTGACGATGTCACCCTCGTGCACCACCAGATCGGAGCAATGCAGGAACGCAGACGTGAGCCCCATGCCGTGGTCGAGGATCAGCAGGTGCCCCTCCAGCGTGAACGGCGCATCACTGGCGGCCAGCGTCACCACGCCATCGGCTGGTGCCACGATAGCCGCGCCCTGCGGTGCAGCGAGGTCGATGCCGGCGTGATAGGCGCCCGGTTCCCCGCGGTAGATCCGCTGGGCGCCGAACTCGCCGGAAATTCGCCCGGTCGCCGGCCAGATCATCGTCTGGCGCCAGCCCGCCGCGCCGCTCCCCTTCGCCCGCGCCGCGCCAATGCGGGCAAGCTCCGCCGCGCGGCGTGCCTTGAATTCGGCATCGGGCAGGCCGCCCGGGCGCTTTGCCACGTTCACCGATTCGATCCGCCAGCCACGCGGTGCGACGGCAAGCGCGGTCGACAGGGCAAATCCATCTGCCGCCGTCACGGCGAGTGCGAGATTCGCCGGTGCGTCGCGATCGAAGGCGGCGAAGAAGGTGCCGTCAGGTGCGAGCGGAAGCGCGGTCCCGCCAAGCGTCACGCTGCGCGTGCCAGCCGGCACAGTGCCCCGGATCCAGCCGCCCTGCGTCAGCCTGCCGCGATACTGCACGCCGCCGATGGACGAAGCGGACGGCAAGCTCGGGGGCGATGCAGGCGGTGTCGCAGCCTTCGCTCCAGTCGGCACGCCAGCCGGTAAAGGCGCTGGCCCTTGTCCCGCGCCGCAGGCGCCCAGCATGGCAATCGTGGCAAATGCGCCGCGCCAGGCAGCACCGGCGGGCGACATCGCGCCCCGGATCATCCCTCGCCGAGCAGGCGGCGCGTCGCGATCTCGGCGCTGGCGTAGGCTTCCTGCTTCTCGACGCTCCAGTAGCGCAGCATGTCGAGCCCGATCTGGGCCCCGCTCACCGCGCAAAGCACGTGATCGCCCGCGCTGAGCTGGCGGAAGTGGCTGGGCAGGTAGTGCAGGCGCGCAAGGCGGTTGGCAGAATTCATCAGCATGGGCGCAATCTAGTCGCTCGCGGCGCTCAAAGCAATTTAGGCTGTGCATCTCCCGTCGCGGGTCCGCGCGGCTTCGCTGCCGGGCGCGCCGGGGCTGGCACAGGCGCAGTGCCGGGGATCACATCGAGCACGCCATCGCCGAATTCGAGATGAAGCAGGCCGGCCCCCTCTGCGGCACTGCGCGAGCGAACGAGCTGTCCCGCCGAATCGGTGACCAGCACATAGCCGCGCTGCAAGGGCGCCTTGGGGTCGAGCGAGCGCCGTACGCGGTCCAGCGCGCCGAGGCCCGCCCGCGCCACCTCGATCCGCTGCAGCACCAGCTCGGGACGAAGGCGCTGGGCCGCCAGCCGTTCACGGTTCTGCCGCAAGCGTCCCTCCAGCAAGGCAGGCCTGAGCCCGGCCGCGCGCTGCGCCAGCAAGGTCGCGGCCAGTCCGGTCCGGTGCACCAGCGCGCGCCGCAGCCGGTCGCCGAGGTCGTCGAGCCGCTGCGCCTGCCCTTCAAGCAAGGACTGCGGCGCGGGGAGACGCCGCGCGCGCTGCTCCAGCCGTTCGCGCGAGAGGCTGAGCAGGCGAACCGCCGCCCGCTGCTTGCGCGCCTGAAGATCGGCCAGGCCGGCGAGAAGTTCGCCGCGCACGGGCACCGCCATCTCGGCCGCTGCCGTTGGCGTCGGCGCGCGCACATCGGCCGCGAAATCGGCCAGCGTGGTGTCCGTCTCGTGCCCCACGGCGCTGATCGTCGGAATGGACGAGGCGGCGATGGCGCGCACGACATCCTCGTCATTGAAACACCACAGGTCTTCGATCGAGCCGCCGCCGCGCGCGACGATCAGCAGATCGGGCCTAGGGACCGGGCCGCCCGGCTCCAGCGCGGAAAAGCCGCGCACGGCCGCTGCGATCTGCGCCGCTGCGCCCGGGCCTTGCACCAGCACCGGCCAGACCACGACATGAGTCGGAAACCGGTCGCGCAGCCGGTGGAGAATATCGCGGATGACCGCACCGGTCGGCGACGTCACGACGCCGATGACGCGCGGGAGATAGGGGAGGGGCCGCTTGCGCGACGGAGCGAACAGGCCTTCCGCCTCCAGCCGCGCCTTGGTCTTGGCGAGCAACGCAAGAAGCGCCCCTTCGCCGGCAATCTCCATCCGCTCGATCACGATCTGGTAGTTTGAGCGGCCCGGATAGGTCGTCAGCTTGCCCGTCGCGATCACCTCGACGCCGTCTTCCGGCACGAAGCCGAGCCGCTGCGCGCCGCCGCGCCACATCACCCCGTCGAGCCGCGCGTTCTCGTCCTTGAGGCTGAGGTAGAGGTGCCCTGAAGCCGCGCGCTTCACCCCGGAAAGCTCGCCACGCACGCGCACGAACCCGAAGCGATCCTCCACCGTGCGCTTGAGGAGTTGCGAAATCTCGCTGATCGAAAGCGCCGGGGCGTTGTCGCCTGCGGTCTGGGCGGCTAACAGCCCGGCATCTTCATCACGGTAAGGCGGCATTTCTGGCATGAACATCCTGTTGCTCGGCGCGGGCGGACGCGAACATGCGCTGGCGTGGAAGCTGGCGCAATCGCCGCGTTGCACCACGCTGTGGGCTTCGCCGGGGAACCCCGGCATTGCCGAAGTGATCGGCGATCTCAATGCGCGCCGTTCCTGCACCACTCCCGGCGCCTGCACCGCGATCGATCTGACCGATCACGCCGCCGTGAAGACATTCTGCAAGGCGCAGGACATCGGTCTCGTCGTCGTCGGTCCCGAGGCGCCGCTCGTCGATGGCCTCGCCGATTCGCTGCGCGGTGCCGGGATCGCGGTGTTCGGCCCCGGCAAGGCTGCCGCGCAGCTTGAAGGTTCCAAGGGTTTCACCAAGGACATGTGCACGCGCGCAGGCATCCCGACCGCCGGCTATGTCCGTGCCAGAAGTGCTGCCGAAGCCCATGCCGCGATTGCCGGCTTCTCGCTTCCGGTGGTGATCAAGGCCGATGGCCTCGCGGCAGGGAAAGGCGTTGTCATTCCGCAGACCGCCGAAGAAGCCGCCGCCACGATCGACGACATGTTCGGCGGCGCGTTCGGCGGCGCGGGCGCCGAAGTCGTGATCGAGGAATTCCTCGAAGGCGAGGAAGTCAGCCTTTTCGCGCTGACCGATGGCAGCGCCATCGTCGCATTCGGTTCGGCGCAGGATCACAAGCGAGTGGGGGAGGGCGATACCGGCCCCAACACCGGCGGCATGGGCGCCTACAGCCCCGCGCCGGTCCTCACGGCAGAGCTCGAAGCCCGCGCGATGGCCGAGATCATTGCCCCCACTGTCGCCGCCATGGCCGAGGCCGGGATGCCCTATTCAGGTGTGCTGTTTGCCGGGCTCATGCTGACGGCGCGGGGCCCCAAGCTGATCGAATACAACTGCCGCTTCGGCGATCCCGAATGCCAGGTGCTGATGATGCGGCTGGAAAGCGATCTCGTCGATCTGCTCGAAGCCTGCGCGCGCGGTGAACTCGCGGCGGCGGAGCCCACCCGGCTTTCAGACGAGCACGCGATCACCGTGGTCATGGCGGCGAAGGGCTATCCCGGCACCCCCGCCAGCGGCGGCCTCATCGAGAACCTGTCCGCCGCCGAAGCGCACGGCGCCAAGGTGTTTCATGCCGGTACTGCCACAGACGGAACGGGTGCGCTCGTTGCCAAGGGCGGCCGGGTGCTCAACGTGACCGCTACCGGCAGCTCGCTGCAGGAAGCGCGTGACCGCGCCTATGCCGCGCTGGCGGATATCCGCTTCGATGACGGCTTCTGGCGCGGCGATATCGGCTGGCGCGAACTGGCCCGCCAGTCCGCCTAGATCCGCTCTGCCACAAGCGCCGCGAGGTCTGCCTCCGGCCGCGCGCCGTAGTGCGAGATCACTTCGGCCGCGCAGATCGCGCCCATCTTGAGGCACTCGGCCAGGCTGCGCCCGCGCACGTGGCCGAAGAGGAAACCGGCGGCGAACAAGTCGCCCGCACCGGTCGTGTCGACCACCTTGGCCACCGGCTCGGCGGGAACCGATGCGTGCTCGCCATGCGCCACGGCGTGTGCGCCGTTCTCGCTGCGCGTGACGACCAGCACCGGCACCTTTGGCGCCAGCTGGGCGATCCCGGCGTGGAAATCCTCCTCGCCGGTCAGCGCCGCGAGCTCGTGTTCGTTGGCAAACAGGATGTCGATCTCGCCCGCTTCGATCAGCGCTTTGAAATCGTCGCCATGGCGCGCGATCACGAATCCGTCGGAGAGGGTCAAGGCCACCTGCCGCCCGGCATCGCGAGCGGCCCTGATGGCGCGGCGCATCGCCTGCCGGGGCTCTTCGGGATCCCACAGATAGCCCTCGAGATAGAGCACCGACGTGTTGGCGATCACCGCTTCATCGAGCGCGGAGGCGGGCAGGAACTGCGAGGCGCCGAGATAGGTGTTCATCGTGCGCTGCCCGTCGGGCGTCACGAAGATCAGGCAGCGGGCCGTCGCAGGGTCTTCGCCGCGCGCTGGGGTTTCGAACGCGATGCCGCCCGCGCGGATATCGTGCGCAAAGACTTCGCCGAGCTGATCGTCGGCAACTTGCCCGATGAACGCGCACTTCGCGCCCAGCGCGGCGAGGCCGGCCAGCGTGTTCGCAGCAGAGCCGCCGGAGATTTCCCGCGCCGGCCCCATCGCCTGATAGAGCTCATGCGCGCGGGCCGTATCGATCAGCGTCATGCCGCCCTTGGCCAGCCCCAGCCGCGCGATGTCTTCTTCCGCCGCCGGTGCCATCACGTCGACGATGGCGTTGCCAATGGCGATCACATCGTAGCGGGTCTCATGGGACGGTGACGGCGTAGAGCTCATCCAGAATCTCCGGGTAGGTAGGTTCCGGTGGCCGTAGCTGGCACGGCAGCGCGGTGCAACGACGCGCTGCGCTGCGGCGCAACGCGTTGACAGAGCATCCCGCAGCGGCGATTCACGCCGCCATGAACGCGCGCCACCTGCTTGTCCTCCCCGCATTGCTCGCCCTCGCTTCCTGCGGCGGCAGCGAAGAGGCGATGCGTCCGCTTCCGCCGCCGCCACCGGCCAGGGCCATCCGTCCGGCGCCGCCAGCCGCGATCCAGACGCAGCGTCCCCGGCCGCACATTCAGGTCCTGCCCGGCCTCGAAGGCGTGATCGGCGCCGACGCCGAGGCGCTCACCCGCCAGTTCGGCACGCCGCGGCTCGATGTGCGCGAAGGCGATGCGCGCAAGCTGCAATGGAGCGGCACGCCCTGCGTGCTAGACGCCTATCTCTATCCGCAGGACGGGGGTGGCCGCCCGGTGGCGACCTTTGTCGATGCCCGGCGCGGCGATGGTCGCGATGTCGATCGTGCGGCCTGCGTCGCCGCGCTCAGGAAGCCTCGCTGACCGCGCAGGTCGGCGCGCTCGGCAGCGCAGCCCATGGAGCGAAGGCGGCCACGCCCGTGCGCGCAACATCGGCCAGCGTGTAGCGATCGAGCACGCCGAGGAACGCTTCGAGCGCTTCCGCCAGAACCCCGCTGAGCGCGCAATCCGAACGGAGTGCGCACGTCGCGCAGTCTGCCAGACGCATGCCCTTTTCGAGCGTCCGCACCACTTTGCCGACGGAAATCTGCTCTGCCGGTTGCGCCAGTGCGATCCCGCCGCTGCGGCCGCGGTGCGAGACGGCAAAGCCCGCCGCCACCAGCGCCTGCGCCACTTTCGCGACATGGTGATAGCTCAGCCCCTGCTGTGCCGAGAACGCAGGCAGCGCAATAGCGCCATCCTCACGGGCAAGGACGATCAGCAGGCGCAGGCCGAAATCGGTGTGCTGGGTGAGCTGCATGGCGCGTTCAGAAATCCATTTTTCGCTTGCTTAAATCAAGCAGATTAAATACCGGTATTTCTAATACCTGATTGGAGACAACCCCATGCGCACCGCTTCCGAACATGCCCGTACCATCGTCAAGGCCACCGCTCCCGTGATCGAAAAGCACGGGGTGGACATCACCACCGCGATGTACAAGCGCCTGTTCGTCAATGAAGCCGTGAAGGACATGTTCGACGCCGCCGCGCAGGACAGCGGCGAGCAGCCGCGCCGCCTCGCCAACGCGATCCTCGCCTATGCGAAGAACATCGATCACCTCGAAAACCTCGGCTCCGCCGTCACCCGCATGGTCAAGCGCCATGTCGAGACCGGCGTGAAGGCCGCGCATTACCCCTATGTCGCCGAAGCGCTGCTCCCGGCGATTCGCGACGTGCTCGGCGCAGATGTCGCCACCGATGAAGTGCTCGCCGCCTGGGGCGAGGCTTACTGGATGCTTGCCGATATCCTGATCGCCGCCGAAGCCGAGGCTTACGCCGAAGCAGCCTGAGCAGCACAGGTCTGCAGCCCGGACCGCCTGCCGGAGCACCCCCCTCTGGCTCGGCAGGCGGTCCGTTAGCCCTTACTCGGGCGCGAAGCTGATCTCGGCATGGGCGCGCAGACGCTCGACGAGGGCTTCACCCAGCAGCGCGCCGGGTGTGGCAATCGCGCCTTCGGCCTTGCACGAAAGCAGCGCGATGCCCGTTTCGGCCAGCATGCGGCTGGTCGAACCGTAACCCGGATCATAGCGGCCCTTGACGCCGTAGCGGAGCTCGCGCCCGTCCGGCATTTCGCCCACGAACAGCACATCATAGTGGCCATTGAGCCGCTCTTCCGCGCTGGGGCCTTCACCGGGCTTGGGATCGTTGGGCCCACCGATCACCGGCGTCTTCGCGAGGTGTTCGGCAATTGCCTGACCCTGCTCGCCGGGGCCCGTCAGCACCATCTCGTCATAGACAAAGTCGGTACCATAAGGGTGCCCGCGCAGAAAATTGGTGCGGTGGACGTTCTTGGTGTTGATCACCGCCATGATGAACGGCGCAGCCCAGCTGCCCGTGGCGTCATCGAGGAACGGCTTGTCGTCCGCTGGCTGCTGCGGCCCTTCGAAGCCCGGCGTCAGGCCGAACGGGCTCTGCATGATCGGGATCAGCGAGGGATTCGCGCCAAGCGCCTTCAGCGTCGCGCCAAGGCTGGCCGCCGTGCCGCCGGAGAAACCGCCCACCATCGCCCGGACACGGCACTTCACGCGCGGTGCCGGGGCGCCGAAGCGGGCCTTGGCCTCCTGCTGGAGCATGAACACGCCGAGATCGAAGGGAATCGAATCGAAGCCCGAGGAAAACGCCACGCGCGCCCCGGTCGCCTTCGCCTGCTCGTGCAGGGCATCGACCATCTGGCGCATCCACACCGGCTCGCCGCAGAGGTCGGCATAGTCCGTTCCCGCCGCGACGCAGGCACGCAGCACCGGCTCGCCATAAAGCTGGTAGGGTCCGACCGTCGTCACCACGACGCGGGTCTGCTCCGCCATCGCGGCGAGGCTGGCGGGATCCTCCGAATCGGCAACCACCAGCGGCGTATCCGCAGGCGCGCCAATCAGATCGCGCACTTCTGCCAGCTTCGCGGCGCTGCGCCCGGCCATCGCCCAGCGCGGGCCGTCCTTGCCGTAGTGATGCGCAAGATATTCGGCCACCAGCCGCCCGGTATAGCCGGTCGCGCCATAGACGATGATATCAAACGGCCGGTCGGCCTTGGTCGTTGCCATGTTTCTCTCCCCTTTATTGTTTATCTTCAGAGCCTTGGCAGGGTCACCCCGCGCTGGCCCATGTATTTCCCGGCGCGGTCGGCATAGCTCACTTCGCAGGGCTCGTTCCCCTGCAGGAACAGGAACTGGCACGCGCCTTCGTTGGCATAGATCTTCGCAGGCAGCGGCGTGGTGTTCGAAAACTCCAGCGTCACGTGGCCTTCCCAGCCCGGCTCCAGCGGCGTGACGTTCACGATGATCCCGCAGCGCGCGTAGGTCGATTTGCCAAGACAGATCACCAGCACATCGCGCGGCACACGGAAGTATTCGACCGTCCGCGCCAGCGCAAAGGAGTTGGGCGGGATCACGCAGACATCGGTCTTGCGGTCGACGAACGAGTTGGAATCGAAGTCCTTGGGATCCACCACCGACGAATCGATGTTGGTGAAGATCTTGAACTCGTCCGCCACCCGCGCGTCATAGCCGTAGGACGAGAGGCCATAGGAAATGCAGCCCTCGCGGCGCTGGCTCTCCACGAACGGCTCGATCATGCCGTTTTCCATGGCCTGCGTGCGAATCCACTTGTCGGAAAGAATGGCCAATGCGGCGCTCCGGTCTAATGGGAAGGAAAGAAGGTCGTTCAGCCCAGATTGGCCGGTCCGAACGCATGCGGCAAGAGGGCGGACAGCATGATGCGCGCAAGACCGCCATCGGCCACCCCGATCACTTCGGGATCGGTGCCGCCCAGTGCCGCCAGTTCATGGAGCATCTGCCGGCAGCGCCCGCAAGGCATGACCGGCTCCGGACCCGGGACGGCATTGCCTTCTGCATCAGGCCTGCCGCCGGCGATCGCCACCGCAACCAGCCCGCCGCGCCGCCCCTCGTTCATCGCCTTGGCGACGGCACTGGCCTCGGCGCAGAGCGAAAGGCCATAGCTCGCGTTCTCGACATTGGCCGCCTGCACGATGGCGCCATCCGCAAACATCAGCGCGGCGCCGACGTGGAAACCGGAATAGGGCGCATAGGCTCTGCCAGCCGCCGCCCGCGCCGCCATGGCCAGCATCGCGGCATCGCTGGCATCGAGCACGCTCATCGGTGCACCGCCACCCACCGCACCGGGCCCGGCGCACCGGAGATGCGCAGCCGGGTCGTCGCCGTCCACATCACCCACGGACGCCCGGCATAGCTGGGTTCGAGGAAATCGCCCGAAAGCCAGAGGTTGCGATCAACGCGCGCCGCCAGATGGTAGCGGCTTTCAAACGAGCGCGAGACCATCAGGATCGCGGGGCGCTCGGTGTGCTTCTCGATCTGGTTGAGGAAGGTGGTGAGCTCGCTCTGCATCGCCGCTTCGCCGGGCGGTTGCAGGCAGGAGCGCGAATCGAGATCGAGCGCGACGGCGGGGGGCAGCAGCCCATCATCGCGCGGGACCACGGTCACGAAGCTGCCGGCCTGCGCATCGGCCGGGGCGCACAGATCGTAGACATGCACCGCGCCGACCTGCAGCCCAGCCTTGCGCGCCGCCTCGAGCCCGGCGGTGAAGGTTTCGTCGCGCCGCCCCGCGCCTTCGCTGGCGGTGAGGTAGACGAAATCCGCGCCTTGCGCCTTGAGCGATGGCCATTCGACCGGACCGTCGTGGGCATCGAGCCACAGGCCCTGCACCGGAAAGCGGGCGCGGTCGGGCACCCAGCGCCGCGATTCCCACCAGCCAGCCGCCGCCATGCACGCGAGCAGCACGGCGAGCAGGATCCACACGCGCCGCCGCGCTGGCTTCCCGGGCTTGTTCATGATGACGTCTCTCGCTGGCTTTTCATCCCCTGATATGCAGGACGCAGATCAGGGTGAAGAGCCGCCGCGCAGTGGCAAAATCGGTCTCGATCTTGCCCTCCAGCCGCTCCAGCAGCAATTCCGCCGCTTCGTTGTGGACCCCGCGGCGGGCCATGTCGATCGTCTCGATCTCCTGCGCCGTCGCGCGGCGGATCGCCTGGTAATACGAATCGCAGATCGCGAAGTAATCGCGGATCGGGCGGCGGAAGCGGCCCAGCCCAAGCACGATAGTCTCGAGCGGATTGCCATCTTCCGCGGAAATCGCGAGCGCCAGCCGTCCGTCGTCCACCGAAAGCCTGAGGCGATAGGGCCCTTCGAAGCCCGCTGCCGCCGCGCGAACCGGGCGAAATGTGTTCTCCTCGATCAGGTCGAAGATCGCGATGCGGCGTTCCTGCTCGATATCGGCATTGCGCCACACGATCGTCGCTTCGTCGAGCTCGATATGCGAAATGCGCGGGTCTGCCATGGCGGCCAGTGTCTTGCAGACGGATTCGGCGGCGGCAAGCCATTTGCGTGAGCAATCGGCGCTTCTCCGCTCTCCCTCCCCGCTATCCACAGGCTGTGTTGCATCCGCGCCGCTTGCCGCACAGGCCCCGCTCCTTCACAAGGGCGCCATGTCCAACGTCCAGCCGATCCCCCTGCGCGAACCCGATTCCAATGGGTCCGCCGCCGCCACGCTTCCCTCGAACGTCGAGGCGGAGGCCGCCTTCCTCGGCGCGGTGCTGATCGACAACCGGATTCTCGAGGAACTGCAGACACCGCTGCGCGCAGAGCACTTCTACGCACCGGTCCACGGCCGGGTCTATGAACGCATTCAGGCGCTGATCGACCGCAAGGCGGTGGTCACTCCGGTCACCCTCAAGCCCTATTTCGAAGCGGACGAAGGCCTCAAGGAACTGGGCGGCACCGCCTATCTCGCGCGCCTCACGGCAGACGGGCAGGGCCTGCTCGCGCCGAAGGAGCTGGCCGAGCAGATCTACGATCTCGCCCTGCTGCGCGAGCTGATCACCGTCGGGCGCAATCTCGTCTCCGGCGCGATGGACACCAGCGAAGCGGTCGCGCCGCTCAAGCAGGTCGAGCAGGCCGAAGCCGCGCTCTATGCCGTCGCCGAAGGCGCGCAGACGGGCAGCGAGGCGCAGAGCTTCGGGGCGGCCACGCGTGTCTCGCTCGAAATGATCGAGAAGGCGCTGCTTTCGGGTGGCCACATCTCGGGCAAGACCACCGGCCTCACCTCGGTCAACGAGAAGATCGGCGGCCTGCACGACAGCGACCTTATCATCCTCGCCGGACGCCCCGGCATGGGCAAGACTTCGCTCGTCACCAATATCGCCTTCAACGCGGCGGACCGGTTGCGCCGCGATATGGCGGACGGGATTTCGGTCAAGGATTCGGTTGGCGCCGCGGTCGCCTTCTTCAGCCTCGAAATGAGCGCGGACCAGCTCGCCACGCGTATCCTTGCCGAACAATCGGGGATCAGTTCCGAAGCGCTGCGCATGGGCCGCATCAGCCGCGAGGATTTCCAGCAGCTCTCCTTCGCCAGCCAGCGCCTCGCCGAACTGCCGCTCTATATCGACGATACGCCGGCGCTCACCATCGGCGCACTGCGCACCCGCGCCCGCCGCTTGAAGCGCCGCCATGACATCGGCCTGATCGTGGTCGACTACCTCCAGCTGCTCCAGGGCTCCGGCCGCGCCAGCGACAACCGCGTCAACGAAATCTCGGAAATCAGCCGCGGCCTCAAGACGCTGGCGAAGGAACTCGCCGTCCCCGTCATCGCGCTCTCGCAGCTCAGCCGCGCCGTCGAACAGCGTGACGACAAGCGGCCGATGCTGTCGGACCTGCGCGAATCGGGCTCGATCGAGCAGGACGCGGACATGGTCTGGTTCGTGTTCCGCGAGGATTACTACGTCGCCGCCAAGGAGCCCAAGGTCCCGCAAGGGTCCGACGATGCCAAGGTGCAGGAGGCCCACGCCGCGTGGCAGGCTGAAATGGAGCGCGTGTTCGGCCTTGCCGAACTGATCGTCGCCAAGCAGCGCCACGGCTCGACCGGCAAGGTCCGCTTGAAGTTTGAAGCGAGGATCACCCGCTTCAGCGACCTCGCCCCCGATCAGATGGGCTATGGCTTCGACGACGAATAAAAGGGGTCTGCGCGGGCACACCCCGATTTTCTTGACTTTCGCGCCCCCGCGCCCTAGCTGGCGCGCTTTCCCACAGAATAGTTCGGAGTGCCCCGCATGGCGCGCGTTACCGTCGAAGATTGCGTCGACAAGATCCCCAACCGCTTCGATCTCGTGCTGCTCGCTGCCGAGCGCGCGCGGGCCATTTCGGGCGGCGCGGAGCTGACCGTTGATCGCGACCGCGACAAGAACCCGGTCGTTGCCCTGCGCGAGATCGCGGACGCCACCGTGCGCCCCGCCGTGCTCAAGGAAAACCTGATCCAGTCGCTGCAGCGCGTGCTGCCGGACGACGACGATCAGGTCGACGAAATCGGCTCGCTCTCGCAGTCGGCAGAAGCTTTGCGCATCACCGCAGCGGCTCCTGTGCGCAACACCTCGCTTGGCGCTGATTACGACGGCTGACAGCCTGTCTCCCCTCCTGTCTGCGGGAGGGTTCGGGGAAGGGCGTGTTACCCGCCGCACCCCTTGCGGATAAGTCCCCAAAGGCCGCTTGCACGCAGCCTGAGGGGACGCCACATTCCGAGGCATGGCCCGCCCCATGCCTTCGCGCGCTGACCGCGACCGTGCGCCGGTAAAGGCGGTCCTCGGCCCGACCAACACGGGCAAGACTCACCTCGCCATCGAACGCCTCTGCGCCCATTCCTCGGGCGCCATCGGTTTTCCGCTGCGCCTTCTGGCGCGCGAGGTCTATGACCGCGTCTGCAAGATCAAGGGCGAAGCCAACGTCGCGCTGATCACCGGCGAAGAGCGCATCGAGCCGCCGAACGCGCGCTGGCACCTCTGCACGGTGGAGGCGATGCCAAGCAGGCCCGATCTTGCCTTCGTGGCGCTTGATGAAGCCCAGCTCGCCGCCGATCCCGAACGGGGCCATGTCTTTACCGATCGCCTGCTGCATACCCGTGGCCGCGAGGAAACCATGCTGCTGGGCTCGGCCACGCTCGAGCCCATGGTCAAGGCGCTTGTTCCCGGCGTCGAAGTCGTCACCCGCCCGCGCTTCTCCACCTTGAGCCACGTCGGCGCGAAGAAACTCAGCCGCATCCCGCCCCGCAGCGCCATCGTCGCCTTCTCCGCCGAGCAGGTCTACGCGATGGCCGAAATGCTGCGGCGCTTTCGCGGCGGCGCAGCGGTGGTGATGGGCGCGCTGAGCCCGCAGACACGCAACGCGCAAGTCGCGATGTATCAGGCGGGCGAGGTCGATTACCTCGTCGCGACAGACGCTATCGGCATGGGCCTCAATCTCGATGTCAGCCATGTCGCCTTCGCCGGCCTCTCGAAGTACGACGGCCACCGCCACCGCCGCCTGACCACCGCCGAAATGGCGCAGATCGCGGGCCGCGCGGGCCGGCACCACAAGGACGGTACCTTCGGTACGCTCGCAGGCATGGGCGGCCATGATCCGGAGTTCGCGGACGATGAAGTCTACGCGATCGAAGAGCACCGTTTCCCGCCGCTGACCCGCCTGTTCTGGCGCGAGGCCGAGCCGCGCTTCGATAGCTTGGGCACGCTGATCGCCGATCTCGAGAGCCCGCCCCCGCAGCCCGAGCTTTCATCGGCCCCGCAAGCCATCGACCTCGCTGTCCTCAAGCGCCTCGCCGACGAACCTGACATCGCGGGCACCGTGCGCGGCCGCGCCTCGGTCCAGCGCTTCTGGCAGGTCTGCTCGCTCCCCGATTTCCGCCAGCAGGGCGCTGAGACCCATTCCCGCTTCGTCGCCCGCCTGTGGCAGGACCTGCGCCACGGCTATCTCGGCGCGGACTATGTCGCGCAGGCTATCGCCCAGCAGGACAATCCCTCCGGCGATATCGACACCTTGCAGGGCCGCATCGCCGCCGTGCGCAGCTGGGCCTATATCACCCAGCGCCCGGATTGGGTGCTGGCGCGCGAGGAAATGGCCGCGCGCGCCAGGGCTGTCGAGACACGCCTTTCGGATGCGCTTCACGCCCGCCTCACCGAACGTTTCGTCAACCGCCGCACCACTGTCCTCATGCGCAAGGCCGGCGGCGATGCCTCGCTGCTGCCCGTGCGCATCAGCGAGGCAGGCGCGGTGCTCGTCGATGATGAGCCCATCGGCCACCTTGAAGGCTTCCGCTTCGTGGTCGATCCGCTGGCGCGCGCGGCTGACCGCAAGTTGCTCCTTGCAGCCGCCGAACGGCATCTGCCCGGGCTCCTGTCCGCACGCGCCGAAGCCCTGATCGCCGCGACCGCCGAGCCCGCAGCCCTCGTGATCGAGGATGGCAGCCTCGCCTGGAACGGGCTGGTCGTTGCCCGGCTCGAACCCGGCAAGTCGGCCCTCGAACCACGGCTGCGGCTCGATTCGGCCCTGGGCCTGCTCTCCGCCCGCCAGCGCCCGCAACTGATTGCCGCCCTGGAAGGGTGGCTCGCCCGCCGGATCGCCGCCGACCTGGGGCCGCTGCTCCGGATCGCGGAAGCTGCGCGCGCGCCGGAATCCGGCCCCGACCTGCGCGCGCTGCTGCTTCGCCTCGTTGGCGGCGGCGGCGTGCTCCCGCGCGAGGAGGCCGCTCTGGAACGGCTCGATTCGCGCCAGCGCGATACGCTGCGCCGACTCGGGATACGGATCGGTGCGCTCGATCTGTTCACGCCGGCCATGCTCAAGCCCGCGCCGCTTGCGCTGTGGTGCCGGCTTGCCGCACTGCGCGGCGATGCACTGGTCGGACCGCCGCGCAATCTGCCGCCCGTGGTCACGGCCAAAGCGCCGCCAGCCGGCTATCGACGCGCCGGACAACAGGCGATCCGCGTCGATATGGCGGAAAAGCTGCTGCAAGCCGCGCACCGCTGCCGGATCGGCGCAGCAGGCAAACGCTATCCGCTCGATCCCGCGCTGGCCCGGTCGATGGGGCTCGCCACGGCGGGCTATGCCGCCCTGCTCCGCGCGGCAGGCTTTCGCGTCCACATGGCGCGGCTCCTGGCCGAGAGCGCGCATGGCCCGCCGGCTCCGCCCATGTGGGACTGGCGCCCGCCCCGCAACGTGCCTGAGCGCGCCGAGGCCATGCCGCCCCCGCCTGCCACCGGCGCCTTTGCCGCCCTCGCCGAGCTGATCCGCTGATGGCTGGCGAAGGCTCCCTGCGCATCGACAAACTGCTGTGGTTCCTGCGCTTTGCCGGATCGCGCAGCCACGCGCAGGAATGGGTTGCGGAAGGCCATATCCGCCTCAACGGCCGCCGGATCGAGCGCGCCAGCACGGCGGTGCGCTGCGGCGATGTGCTGGTTTTGCCGCTGCGCGCGGGGGTGAAGGTCATCTCGGTCGGGCAGCTTCCCCGGCGGCGCGGTCCTGTCGAAGAAGCCAGGGGCTGTTATGAGGAGCTTGACGCAGCAGGTAAACCGCCTCTAGCACCAGCCGGAACGAACCTGACAAATCCTAACCCTGAGGGACTGCCACTGCCATGACCTATGTCGTTACCGAAGCCTGCATTCGCTGCAAGTTCATGGATTGCGTCGAGGTTTGCCCGGTGGACTGCTTCTACGAGGGCGACAACATGCTGGTGATCAACCCCAGCGAATGCATCGACTGCGGCGTGTGCGAGCCCGAGTGCCCGGCCGAGGCGATCCTGCCCGATACCGAAAGCGGCCTCGAGCAGTGGCTTGAGCTCAACGCCAAGTATTCGGCCGAGTGGCCCAATATCACCACCAAGAAGGACGCCCCTGCCGACGCCGACGATCACAAGGGCGAAGAAGGCAAGTTCGAAAAGTACTTCTCGCCCGAGCCCGGCGAAGGCGACTAAGCCCTCGCTTGAGGGGGCGCAGGCCTGCGCCCCCGAAACTGCGGCATTTTGGCGCACTCGGCGCGCCCTTGCCTCTGGCATTTTTGTGACAGAGCTGCTATATACGCCCGCAAGCGCTGGGCGGAACGTTCCTCCCGGTAGCCGACAACACGCTCAGGCAGGACAAACGGCAAACGGATCGCAGTGCTTGTAGACCGCGTTTAAAGACGGTCGTTTGCCGGACCTCTCCCCCAAAGGGCCCGGATTGCTGTCCGGGGGCGCATGCGCCCCACCTTGCCCTCGTCTCTGCTGCGCCGAAAGGATAAGCAATGGCAACCAAGGCACTTGCCTTCGATGTTGGGGATTACGTGGTCTATCCCAAGCACGGCGTCGGCCGTGTGGTGGAACTGCAGAACGAGGAAATCGCGGGCATGAAGCTGCAGCTCTATGTGCTGCGCTTCGAAAAGGAACGCATGACCCTGCGCGTCCCCGTCAACAAGGTTGAAGCGATCGGCATGCGCAAGCTGTCTTCGGACAAGACGCTGCGCGAAGCGCTCGATACCCTTAAGGGCAAGCCCAAGGTCAAGCGCACGATGTGGTCGCGCCGCGCGCAGGAATACGAAGCCAAGATCAACTCGGGCGATCTCGTCTCGATCGCGGAAGTGACGCGCGACCTGTTCCGCGCCGACGACCAGCCGGAGCAGAGCTACTCGGAGCGTCAGATCTTCGAAGCGGCTTCCTCGCGCCTCGCCCGCGAACTCGCCGCCATGGAAAAGACGGACGAGCCCGCGGCGCTCAAGAAGATCCTCGCGATCCTCAACGAGCACGCGCCGAAGTACTACGAAACGGCCTGAGACCACCCAGGCAAACGCACCCGCGCCTTTGGCGAGGTGCTACGAAAAAGGGCCGCCGGAGCAATCCGGCGGCCCTTTTTGTTTCCCGGCGCCCGTCCGCCAAACAGCAGACACAGATCGGCGAGTGACGTGGTCTCGCAAGCGGCGGTGCATTATGTTGCCAACACACCAGAGGCCGAGGCCGGAAATCAAGGCCAGCAATAAAGGAGCCCCGCATGATCAAGGATATCGCCCGCACGCTCGGCGGCATTGCCGTGGCTGCCATCGCGCTCTCGCTCGCCGCCTGCAATGGCGCGACGCTCGAAGTGAACGGCATGAAGGGCGTGCCGCTGGGCGAACTCGATCTTTCGGCCAAGGCGCCGGAGGAAATCACCCTGCTCGGCCCGGATACCGTGCACGTGATCCAGGGCGACAAGCTCGCGATCACCGTCAGCGGCAAGCAGGAAGCCAAGGACCGCCTGCGCTTCGTGCTCAAGGACGGCAAGCTGGCGATCGGGCGTGAAGGCTGGAAGATCGGCGGCACCGACGATCTCGCCACGGTCGAAGTGACGGTCCCGGCGGCCAGCCGCCTCGTGATGGCCGGATCCGGCTCGATGCACGCCGATGTGCTGCGCGGCGAGGCGGCCAGCGTCAGCATCATGGGTTCCGGCGATATCGAAGTGCCCGCCATCGACGCGCAGCAGCTCAAGGTCGAAGTCGCCGGCTCTGGTGATCTCAAGGCGGGCGGCACGGCGAAGTCGCTGAAGATCTCCATAGTCGGCTCCGGCTCGGCCAACATGGAAGGGCTCAAGGCCGAGGACGCCAGGATCGAGATCGCGGGATCAGGCGATGCGCGCTTCGCCTCTGACGGTCAGGTCAAGGCCGACATCATGGGATCGGGCGAAGTGCGCGTGAAGGGACGCGCCCAGTGCAAGGTCAATTCGATGGGTTCGGGCTCGCTGACCTGCGAGCCGTGAGGCGCAAGCCGGTCATGGCGGGGCAAGGATCGATGGGCTAGGCAAGGGTCCCGCCTCGAAGGGTCCCGCGCTTGTTTCGATCCCTGCTCCTCCTTTGTTCACTGGGCGCGCTCGCCCTGCCCGGCAGCGTCGTGCGCGCCGAAACCGCCCATGACGTCAAAACCAGCCGTGAAGCGCAGAAGCGCGCGCACGAGATCGAAAAGCTCGAGAAGAAGTACTCCCGCCGCCTCGCCGACTGCACGCGCGGACAAACCGCTGCCTGTGCCGATGCCAACCAGATCAGCGGCCTGATCGAGACGCTGAGAGCCGAACGCTAGACGGCCGCGCGGCGCAGACGGTCGTTGATGGCGACGCCGATGCCTTCATCCGGGATCGGTGCGACCGCAATGCGCGGCTCCCCCGCCGCCGCTGCAAGGTGCAGAGCCGCATAAAGCCGCGCCGCCGCTTCCGCGAGATCACCCGCTGGCGAGAGCGAGACATCCCCCGCCACCGGGCCGAAGCCGATCAGGAACTCCCCCGGCTCTGGCGCCGTCGCCCCCAGCCGGACCGGCTTGCCCGGCGCATAGTGGCTGGCAAGCTGCCCCGGCGCTTCGATGCGAGGCTCGCCTGACGTCATGGTATCGGCCTCTTCGCCCAGCACCGCCGCCAGCGCCGCCTCGGTGATCGGGCCGGGCCGCAGCACCTGCCAGCCGCCGCCGGGTCTCAGGGCAACGATGGTCGATTCGAGGCCCTGCTGGGTGGCCCCGCCATCGAGGATGAGATCGGCCCGCAGCCCCAGCGATGCCGCGACATGCGCCGCGCTCGTCGGGCTGACGCCGCCGCTGCGATTGGCCGAAGGCGCGGCCAGCGGCAGCCCCGCCGCCGCCAGCACGGCGCGCATCACGGGATGCGCCGGCACCCGCAGCGCCACGGTCGGCAAGCCCGCCGTGACCGCCGCCGCCAGCGGCGCGTCCGCGCGGCGCGGGAGCACCATGGTCAGCGGGCCGGGCCAGAATGCCGCCGCGAGCGCCTTGGCCCGTCCGTCAAACTCCGCCAGCGCTTCGGCGGCCGCGCCATCGGGCACATGGACGATCAGCGGGTTGAAATCCGGCCTGCCCTTCGCGCGGTAGATCGCCGCCACCGCCGCATCGCTGTCTGCCCGCGCGGCGAGGCCGTAGACCGTCTCGGTGGGCACGGCGACCGTTCCGCCCGCCGCCAGCACGCGCGCGGCCTCGGCCATGCCCTGCGCATCGGCGAGCATGATATTGGCTTGCACGTGTGGAGGCGTTTGCGTGGTCATGGCTTGCCGCTATAGGCCGCGAGAGAGGCTGCCAAGGAAAACAGCACATGAGCTTTATCGCCCCCACCGAAGACCAGGTCCTGGCCATGCGCGTCTGCGCGGGAATCGACGAGCTGGCGAACCATGAACGCTACGGCGCGGCCACGCCCGACGTGGTCGAGGCCATCGCCGAAGGCATCGGCGCGTTTGCCGCAGGCGAGTGGGCGCCGCTCAACCGAATCGGTGATACCGAAGGCGCGCACTGCAAGGACGGCGTGGTTTCCTCGCCCGCCGGCTATGCGCAAGCCTACGCCGCCTTCGTCGAGCAGGGCTGGGGTTCGATTGCCGGCCCCGCAGAGTTCGGCGGACAAGGCCTGCCCTTCACGCTTGCCACTTGCGTGCTCGAAACGCTGGGTGCGGCCAACATGGGTTTCACGCTGCTGCCCATGCTCACCGTCGGCGCGATCGAAGCGCTCGATCACCACGGCAGCGAAGCGCAGAAAGCGATGTACCTGCCCAAGCTCGTCTCGGGCGCATGGTCGGGCACGATGAACCTGACCGAGCCGCAGGCCGGTTCGGACGTCGGCGCGCTGCGCAGCACCGCCGTGCCGATCGAGGAAGGCCCGCACGCCGGCAAGTACCGCATCGCCGGCACCAAGATCTACATCACCTGGGGCGAGCATGAGCTGGCCGAGAACGTGATCCACCTCGTTCTCGCCCGCACCCCCGGCGCGCCTGCCGGATCGCGCGGCATCTCGCTGTTCATCGTGCCCAAGTACCACGTGAATGCAGACGGTTCGCTGGGCGCGCGCAACGACCTGCGCGCCGTCTCGATCGAGCACAAGCTCGGCATCAATGTCTCGCCCACTTGCGTCATGTCCTATGGCGACAACGGAGAGTGCATCGGCGAACTGGTCGGCCACGAGAACGAAGGCCTCAAGGCCATGTTCACGATGATGAACTCGGCGCGCATCAACGTCGGCAGCCAGGGCGTCCAGATTGCCGAGCGCGCGCTGCAGCAGGCACGGATGTATGCGCGTGATCGCATCCAGTCCGCCCGCGCCGGTTCGCCCGACAAGAACCCGGTGCCGATCATCGAGCATCCGGACGTGCGCCGCATGATCCTCAGAATGCGCGCCCTCACAGAAGGCTCGCGCGCGCTGCTCTACTACACCGCCGGACAGGTCGACCGCGGCTTGCTGGGCGACAAGGCGGCGGGAGCACGCGCCGAACTGCTCGTGCCGCTGCTCAAGGCCTGGGGCACCGATGTCGGCTGCGAAGTTGCCAGCCTCGGCATCCAGATCCACGGCGGCATGGGCTTCGTCGAGGAGACCGGCGCCGCGCAGCACTACCGCGACGCCCGCATCGCGCCGATCTACGAGGGCACCAACGGCATCCAGGCGGCAGACCTCGTCACCCGCAAGCTCGGCATGGAGCAGGGCGGCGTGTTGCAGGCGCTGATGGCGGACATCTCGTCCGAGATGCAGGACGTCCCCGAAGTCGCCTCGCTCGCCAAGGACGCCGCCGCCATCGGCTCGTGGATGGCAAGCGGCGATGCCAGCCTCGATGACAAGCTCGCTGGCAGCGTCCCCTTCCTCACCATGTGCGCGGTTGCCGTCGCCGGCTGGCAGCTCGCCCGTCAGGCGCGCGCCACAGGGTCGTCTGAGAAGACTGCCGTCACCAAGGTGTTCAACCGCACGATCGTTCCCGAAGCACGCGGCCTCGGTGCTGCGGCCATGGCTGGCGCCGCACTGTACTACGAGCTGGAAAGCGAGGCGCTGACCGGATGAGCGAGGTCCAGCTCGAGCGGATTGCCGCCGCGCTGGAGCGGCTTTTGCCCCCTGCCCCGGTGGCGCCGGACTGGCTGGCCCATCCGGCCTATGTCTGGACCGGCAACACCGCGCGCGCGGTCGATCCGCTCGAGGCGCCCACCCTCGAACTGATCAAGGGTGTCGATGCGCAGAAGGCCGCTGTCGCCGAGAACGTGCTGCGGCTCGCCTCGGGCGCTGCGGCGCACGACGTGCTGCTGTGGGGCTCGCGCGGCATGGGCAAATCCGCGCTCATCCGCGCCGCTGTCCGCTCGGCGCAGCAGGCGCATCCGGGCCGGATAGCGCTGATTCAGGCGTCGCCCGACGAGAGCCTGGCCCTGCTGCTGACCCAGCTTCGCAGCATCGACCGCCGGTTCCTGATCCTGCTCGACGATCTCGGCTTCGATGCGGGCGACGCCCGCTCCGCCCGCCGCCTGCGGTCGTGGCTCGAAGGCGGCGTCGAAGCGCGGCCTGCCAATGTCCGCCTCGCCGTCACTTCAAACCGCCGCGCCATTGTCGAACGGCACATGGCCGAGCAGGACGACCCCATCAATCCGCGCGATGTCGTCGATGACCGGCTGGCACTGGCTGACCGCTTCGGCCTCTCGCTCGGCTTCCATGGCTGCTCGCAGGACGATTACCTCGCGATCATAGCGGGTTACACCGCGCACTACGGCCTGTCGTTCGAACAGGACGATGCCCTGGCATGGTCGAAGCAGCGCGGCGGCCGCTCGGGCCGCGTCGCGTGGCAATATGTCAACGAACTCGCCGGGCGCGCGGGCCGCAGCCTTTAGTTCCGGGGCTTGGTCAGGTCCGAATCCATTGTCGGCTTGACGATGAACCTGGTGCCCGGCTTCGGCGCGGGCGGCATCGGCGTCGCCGGAATCGGAGTGATCTGAGCAGCCGGCTTCGCGCCCGGGGCCACCACGCGCCAGATCACGCCGCCCGTATCGTCGCTCACCAGCAGCGCACCATCCTTGGCAAAGGCAACCCACGTGGGGCGGCCATGCGTGGTCTGGTCCTTGGTGAGGAACCCGGTCAGCACCGGCACCGGGGGCTTCGGCAGCGCATTGCCGTTGTTGTCAAAGGCCACGAACACCACGTCATAGCCCGAGAGCGGCTTGCGGTTCCACGAACCGTGCCGCGCCACGAAGGCGCCGCTCGCAAAGCGCTCGCCCATCAGGTTGCCGCCCCGCGCAAACGCGAGGCCAAGCGCCGCCACATGGCTGCCAAGGCCGTATTCCGGCTTGCGCACATAGGCGAACATGTCGTTCGGCATCGGGTCGGTCACCCGCCAGTCGATGTTCTTCTTCCAGTAGACCCACGGCCAGCCATACTGCGCGCCGAGCGGAACATTGGTCAGGTAGTCGGGCACGAGGTCCGAGCCGAGCATGTCGCGCTCGTTCACCGTGGTCCAAAGCTCGCCGCTGCGCGGGTTCCAGTCGAGCCCGTTCGGATTGCGCAGGCCCTCGGCATAAGTGCGCGAGCTTTTGTGGTCGAAATCATACTCGTAGATCGCGGCGCGGCCCTTTTCCTGATCGAGCCCGTTCTCGCCGATGTTCGAGGCCGAACCGACCGTGACGTAGAGCAGCTTGCCATCCGGGCTCAGCGCAAGGTTGCGCGCCCAGTGATTGCCGCCGCCGGGCAGGTCCATCAGCTTTTCCGGTTTCCCTTCAAGCTTGGTCTGCCCCGGCGTGAACGGCCACGACACCACCGCATCGTGGTTGCCGACGTAGAGCCGGCCTTCGCGCAGGACCATGCCGAAGGGCGAGTTCAGGCCCGGATTGCTCATCTCGAAGCGCTGGTCGGCGATGCCGTCGCCATTGCTGTCGCGCAGCACCACGATCTTGTTCGGCGAAGCCTCGCCCGCACCGGCGGCCGACATCAGATAGCTCATGACAAGGCCGGTGAGCCCGCCCGGACCACGCTGGGCGGGACCGTTGGTTTCGGCAGCCAGCACGTCGCCGTTGGGCAGCACGGTCATGGTGCGCGGATGATCGAGCTTGTCGGCAAAGCGCGTCACGACAAGGCCCGCCGCCGCCACCGGCGTTTCACCCGCGGCCCAGCCGATGGGCTTGGCGATGCCGATCGTGGGGAACAACTGCGGCGCGGCCTCCGCCAGCTCCGGCTTGGGCCCGGTGGTCTTGTCGAGCGTCAGCTGCGCGGAATCGCCGCGCAGCAGCCAGAAGGCGCCGAGGCCAAGGACAACGAGGACGACGAGGAGCCCGGTCAGGGTCTTGCGGAGCGTGAACATGGCCCACGTCTAGAAGCCGGGCCGCCTTCCCGCAATGGCCCTCGCGGTGCAGGATGGGGCCTGCTAAGGGCGGGCCATGTACGATTTCACCCCCGTTCCGGGCCAGCCCAAGCCCGCGCTTTACGCCGATCTCCTCGATGCGACGCGTGCGATCACGCAGGACGAGCCCGATGCCGTGGCCAACATGGCCAATTGCGCCGCGCTCCTCGCCGAGTTCCTCCCCGATCTCAACTGGGCAGGGTTCTACCGCATGGTGGACGGCGGACTCGTGCTCGGGCCCTTCGCCGGCAAGCCCGCCTGCATCCGCATCCCGCTCGGCCAGGGCGTCTGCGGCACGGCGGCGGCGAGCGGAGAGACGCAGCTCGTGCGCGATGTGCACGCCTTTCCCGGCCATATCGCCTGTGATGCTGCCAGCCGGTCCGAACTGGTCGTGCCGGTCGTCAGGGACGGCGCGGTGGTCGCCGTGATCGATCTCGACAGTCCGCTGCTTGCCCGCTTCGACGAAGAGGATGCCGCCGGGATCGAAGCGCTCGCCCGGGCGCTTGCCGACCGGATCTAGCCTCTGGCCCTGCCCCGTTTCGGCACAACAGCGCCGCACCTCTTGGTCCGATGTGGTGCACGATGCTAAACGGCGTGTTAACCGTGGAATAGAACCGCGCGCCGTGCGCGGCGACCGAGTCCCGGCTTGCGCTGACAGGGGAAGAATATGGCCAGACTGTTCCGTGCCTTCGTGGTGGCCGCGCTGGCCTCCAGCGTCGCGATGCCCGCGCTGGCGCGTGAGCAGCAGGCACCAGTCGCGCAGACCACCTGGCAGACGACGTATCCCGCCGTCTATCCGGGCGCGTACCCCTATTATGGCGGCCCGGTATATGCGCCCCAGGCATATCCTCCGCAGGTCTACAGCGTGCCGGTCTACTCGGTGCCGGTTGCTCCGCCGCTGGGCTATGTGGCGGCGCCTCAGGGATACATGCCAGCCCCGCAGGGTTCGGTGCCTCCTCAGGGATACGTTCCCCCGCAAGGCTATGTCGGCACCACCCAGTCCCCAGCAGAGGCCGATCCGCATTACCGTGAGATGGTCGACAAGTGCCAGGGCGTCACCACCCGCCACGGCGGAACGACCGGCGCGGTCATCGGCGGCCTCGTCGGCGGTGTCGTCGGCAACCAAGTTGCCTCGGGCGAGCGTACCATCGGGACGGTCGCGGGTGCTGCGGTTGGCGCGGTCGCCGGCGGTGCGATCGGCAAGTCGGTCGACAAGAAGCGCGAACGCGAATGCGACGAGTTCTTCAGCAACTACGCCCCGCCGCAGCAGCCGGCTCCGGCCTACTACGGCTATGCGGCGCCCACCGGCGGCTACACCTATGGCTATCCGTCCTATGGCTATGTGCCCCCGATGTCGGGCGCGCCGATGGCAGCAGCACCGGCAACAGGCGCACCGATGACGGGCGTGCCGATGGGCTACGTGATGGTCCCCGCAAATTCACCGCAAGCCGCTGCGCAGACGCAAGGCCCCTGCACCGAGACGCGTACGGTCTCCTATGAGTACGTGCCGGTGAAGAAGCGCTACATCGGCGCCCCGCCGCGCCGCGACAAGCGCGTCAAGGTGCCCGCCGGCAGCTGACGCCCGCTACTCGCCGCCCGCTGCTCGCGGCAGGAGTGCCACCACGACGCCAACTTCATGGGTGCGCCCGGAAGGGAGCCGCATGAGCACGCGGCCGCCGTAGTCGACGTCGAACCGGGCTACGTCGGTCTGGAAGGTCCAGGCATAGTCGGCCGAGCTCGGGATGGCTTTGCGCCCCACCGGACGGCGAGTGCCGTCATAGGAGTCGATGCGCCCGCTCTTGGTGATGTAGTAATCGTTGGGATCGTCGTAGAGAATGATCCGCGCGGCGAGCGAGATGTCCGAAGCGCCGTCACCTTCGCCATCGGGATCGAACCGCGTCTGCCGCATCGGCACAAGCCCGCCATCATGGCGCGCCTGCGTGAGCTCCGCATTGACCATGGCCTGGGCATTCTGCCAGCCGTGAACGATCGCGGCGATGCGATCCTTGCGGCCGGGATGCGTTGGCGTGGCCTGTTCCGGCAGAATGCGCGCAGCTGCCGAGGTCGTCTCCGACAGCGTTGCACCCAGCCGGGCCAGCACGAAGCCCGAAAACTCGTCCGCTTCCAGCTCGTCGCGCCACGGTTCGGTGGTTTGACGCAGCGTGTGGCCGGCAAGGTGATGGCCGACTTCATGCGCAAGAATGCTCATCGCGCCCCAGTCCGGGCAGATGCTGTCAGCCATTTGCGCCATGAAGCGGGGATCGAACAGGATCACGCGCCGCCCGTTGATGATCTCGGCGGCGGCCGGGGTCGAGGGATCGACGATCAGCTCGAAATTCATCTCGAGCCCGCTGACCCGGACGACACGTTCAACCTGTGCGCGGGCTTCCGCCAGATCGGCCTCGCGTGAGGCGGTCGGCTGGCCCATGTAGCCCATCGCACCTACGCTCTGTACCCGGCTCTCGTTGGGCCAGTAGTCATGCAGCTTGGCCTCGGACCATTCCTTGCCCAGCTTGCACTTGCCCTTGTCCCGATCACCGGCCTGCTGTGCGGGCTGTGCGGGCTGTGCCTGATCGCTTTGCGCAGCGACAACGCCCGGCAGGGCCGCCCCGAAGCTCAGGGCCCCGAACCTCAGGGCGAAGACGAGGCTCAAGGCTCGGCGCTTCATGCGGGGTCAACTGACGGGTTTGATGGCAAGGTCGGTCTGCAACCTGTGGTGAGGCAATGTGAGTGACCGCGTTGTGACGACGGGAGGCATTCCGACCCGACTTTCACACGCCCACTCCCACTTCTCGTCTTGCCTTAGTTATATAAACTAAATGCCTAAGGCAGAATACATATATCTACCGATCTCCTGCGTGGGATGCGCAGGCCAAGCGGGTGAAAATAATACCAATTCTAATTGGTGATGCGGAAAGTGTAATCGTATCGGTCCCGCGGAGCATCACGAACGCCGGTGATCGTTACGGTATAAGTGCGCCCGGGCACGATTCCATCGACTCGCCACGATAGGCAATTGGCCACTCCGTAGCCCTCGTTATCCCAGCGCTGATCGCGCACCGGAAGTGTCTGCTGGCCGTCGCTGATGGCAACGCGGGCGTCGGAGAAATCAACGTTGGTTAGTTCATCCGGGTCCTGGCTGACCGAGAATGAAAGCCGCGCGTGTGGTGAGAAGAATTGCTGCGGATATTCGCCTTGCGGCCAGGCCACGAAGTCCGGAATCCGCGGATCACCCCCACTGCGCGGCGCCTTTCCGGGAAAGTCGAACACCTTCATGACCACTGAATCGACCCTGACGCCGCCGGGCAGGACCGCGATGACGCGGCCAAGCGAGGTCTGATCGAGATAGGGATCCAGCATCCAGCGGCGGTGGCCAATCTCGTCGCTATCGCCTTCGATGAGCCACTCGGCCAGAATGCCGTTATCATCCTCGTAGCTCAGATAGGGCGAAGAGACGCCGCCGAGCAGGTTGGAGCTCCCCGCAGCACCGGCACCGGCTGCCGTCCAGCACGTCCAGTTCGAGGGCGGATCGTGGCTGAGCGCGTTGTTGGTCGCCATGATCAGAGCCGCTTCACCAGCAGCGCGATCAGCCCCTTCGTTGTAGCGCACCGGGGACAGGCCATGACGGGCCCGCAGCGCATTGAACGCCGCCAGAAAGCGGTACTTCGTCTCTGGTCGCAGCACGCCAGCCTGGCACTGGGCCGGATCGGGCGGCACGGTATAAAGCGAAGCGGTGTTGGCCCAGGCAGGTTCGTCGGCGGGGACCACACCGCTGCGATAGGACGTGGATGGAGCAGGAGGAGGCGTCCCCACCTCCTCGATCACCACGTCATCCGAATCTGGATCGTATTGCGCCGTGGCGGGCGCTGAGCTGGCTGCCAGCAACAGGCCGAAGCCTGCTGCGAGCATGCGGCAATGCGCACGCGGGTTCAGGCAAGGTCCTGTCCGCGTGCGCATGGCCGACTTTATCAGAAGTTCTGATCGATCATGGGCGGCGCTCAGAGCTTGCGCCCGATGAGCTCCTTCATGATCTCGTTGGTGCCGCCGAAGATGCGCGTCACGCGCGCACCGCGCCAGGCGCGGGCAATCGCGTACTCGTTCATGTAGCCGGCGCCGCCATGGAGTTGGAGGCACTTGTCCATGACTTCCCACTGCAGCTCGGTATGCCACAGCTTGGCGGCAGCGCCTTCCTCGGCGGTCAGTTCGCGCTTGAGGTGGCGTGCCAGCGCCCAGTCGAGGTGCGCCCAGCCCACCTGCAGCTTGGACTTGAGGTCAGCCAGGGTGAAGCGGGTGTTCTGGAAATCGAGCACCGGCTTGCCGAACGCCTTGCGCTCGCGGGTGAAGGCCACGGTGTCGTCGAACGCCTTCTGGGCCGAAGCCTGCGCGCTGACAGCGATCGAGAGGCGCTCCTGCGGCAGTTCGCTCATCAGGTAGATGAAGCCCTTGCCCTCTTCGCCGAGGCAGTTGGTGATCGGCACGCGCACGTCCTCGAAGAACAGTTCCGAGGTATCGGCTTCGTCCTGCCCGATCTTGTCGAGGTTGCGGCCGCGCTTGAAGCCTTCGCGTTCCGCCTCGACCAGCACGATCGAAACACCCTTCCAGGCCGGCTGGATCTCGGTGTCGGTCTTGCAGCAGACGAGAATGAGGTCAGCGTTCTGGCCGTTGGTGATGTAGGTCTTCGACCCGTTGATCACGTAGTGGTTGCCGTCCTTCTTGGCCGTGGTGCGCATGCCCTGAAGGTCGGAACCGGTGCCCGGCTCGGTCATCGCGATGGCGGTGACGACTTCGCCCGCAACCATCTTGGGCAGCCACTTGCGCTTCTGCTCTTCCGAGCCGTACGAAACGAGGTAGTTCACCACGATGTCCGACTGCAGCGAGAAGCCGGTGGCGACACGGCCGTAGTAGGCGCTCTCTTCATCGACGATGGCGTTGTAGCCGAAGTCAAGGCCGAGGCCGCCGTATTCCTCCGGCACAGTCGGGCACAGCATGCCAAGTTCGCCGGCCTTGGGCCAGATCGACTTGGGCACGATACCTGCTTCGGCCCATTCGTTGGCGTGCGGGGCGATTTCGGTTTCGAGATAACGGCGCACCGTCTGACGGAACGCCTCATGGTCGGGCGTGTAGGCAGAACGGGGAATCAGATCGAGCGACATGGCAGGCTCTCCGGTTTCGGGTCTGTTATTGCCCTGAAGGATAGGCAAAGCCGTCCGGCCCGGTCAATCGAAATTAATCGACCGGTTAAGGAGCCTGTCCTTCGGGGCAGTTGGAGCCCTAGATCTCCCCGCCAGTGAGGCGCTGGCAAATCAGATCGAGCTGATCGAGCGTCTTGTAGCGGATCGTCACCGCACCCGTGCGCGGATCGGCGTCCGTCTGGATCGTGACCTTGAGACCGAGGAATTCCTCGAGATGGGCCTGGACCGCAGCGATGTCCGCCGAGTTGGCCGGATCACGCACGGCCCGCGCCCGGCGGGGCGCCGATTCGGGGCGCAGCACGCGCTTGGCCAGCCGCTCGACATCGCGGACCGAGTGCCCCTTGGCCACCGTTTCGCGGGCCAGCGGCACCGGATCGGGCAGCACGGCCAGCGCACGCGCATGGCCCATCGAAAGCTGCGAGCGCTCGACCATATCAAGCACTTCGCCGGGCAGCACGAGCAAACGCATCAGGTTCGCGACGTGGCTGCGCGACTTGTCGACGAAGGTCGCGATTTCCTGCTGGGTCAGCCCGTCCTGCTCCGACAGCCGCTGGTAAGCGCGGGCTTCTTCGATCGGATTGAGATCCTCGCGCTGGAGGTTCTCGATCAGCGCCAACGCTGTCACTTCACGGTCGTCAAGCTGGCGCACGATGGCCGGAAGCTCGTGCAAGCGCGCCCGCTGCGCCGCGCGCCAGCGTCGCTCACCCGCGACCAGCTGGTAGCGTCCGCCGCCGATTGGCCGCACCACCACGGGCTGGATCACGCCCCGCGCCGCAATCGAGCGCGCCAGTTCTTCCAGCGCATCTTCATCGAAGTGCCGCCGCGGCTGCTCCGGGTGCGGCTCGATCGAGGCAACCGTCAGCAAGGCAAGGCCACTCGTCACCGCCTCGCCCGGCGCCGAGACCGAAATGCGCGACACCGCTTCCTCGCGCCGCGTCTCACCCAGCAACGCACCGAGACCACGGCCCAGCGCCGGCCGCTTCGCCGCCTTCGCTGCCGTTCCGTCCGCTTCGCCGCTCATGCCGCTTGTCTCCGTTCAGGCAGGCGGCCGATCAGCTCGCGCGCCAACTTCATGTAGGCCTGCGATCCGGCGCAGGCATGGTCATAGATCAGCGCCGGCAGACCATGGCTCGGCGCTTCGGAAAGCCGCACGTTGCGCGGGATCACGGATTCGAACACCAGGCCATGCAGGCACGAACGGACATCGTCCGCGACCTGATCGGTCAGCCGGTTGCGCCGGTCGAACATGGTCAGCACGATGCCGAGAATGCCGAGGTCCGGATTGAACCGCTCCTGCACGCGCTCCACCGTCTGGAGCAATTGGCTCAGCCCTTCGAGCGCGAAGAACTCGCACTGCAACGGCACGAGCAACGAGTTCGCCGCTGTCATCGCATTGAGCGTGAGCAGGCCCAGCGACGGCGGGCAATCGATCAGGCAGATTTCGTGCCCGGAATCCTCGGCCAGCGCGGTGCGCAGCCGGTGCGTACGGTCCGGCACAGTGACCAGTTCGACTTCGGCGCCGGAGAGGTCCACGGTCGCCGGGACAAGGTCGAGCCCGGGAATCCGCGTCGGGATCATGCAGGAAGCCACGCTCGCCTGCTCGATGAGGAGGTCGTAGGACGACCGCTCGCGCTCGGCTGCGGAAACGCCGATCCCGGTCGAGGCATTGCCCTGCGGATCGAGATCGATCAGCAGAACCTTCCATCCGGTGGCTGCCAGCGCCGTGGCGATGTTGATCGCCGTGGTGGTCTTGCCTACCCCGCCCTTCTGGTTCGCGACGGCTATCGTGATCATCGACCTGAACCTCGCTTGCGTAATGCAGTCTTGCCAGTGCGTCTTGTTTCGGCCTGCCGGGGCAGACGACCCTGCAGATAGCCAACGATGATGCCCGCCGAGGGATCGGTCAACGACTGTTCCACGTGGAACGTTCGATTCCACTCTGCACCGAGCGTATCCAGCTCATGCTGCGCCTTGGCGCCCTTGGGCAACAACCACAAGGTTTCCGGTGTGGAAAAGCCTGCCGCTATCTCGAGCAGGCGGTCAAGCGGCGCAAACGCGCGGGCTGAAATGACATGCCACTGCCGCTCACCAAGATCCTCGGCGCGGGCCAGCACGACTTCGACATTCCCAAGGCCCATCAAGGTCGCGGCGCGGGCCAGCCATTCCGTCCGCAGCCGCCGCGAATCGACGAGAGTCACCGGACGTTCCGGCTCCAGCGCCGCGATGACGAGACCCGGAAACCCGGCCCCACTGCCAAGATCGAGCCACGGGCCCGGCGAAACTGTTTCACGTGAAACATGGAGCAGCTGTGCGCTGTCCAGAATATGGCGCTGCCACACCGCATCGAGAGAAGGCCGCGAAACAAGGTTCTGCCGCTCGTTCTCCTCGCGCAACGCACCGACCAGCACATCCAGCCGCGCCATCGCATCGGCATGACGTGCCGCGAGCCACTCACGGGCGTCCTGTTCGCTCGCGATGCTCATGCCGCGATCCGCCGCCGCGCCGCAACGAGGAGGCTGGCCAGGGCCGCTGGCGTAATGCCGGGCACCCGTCCCGCCGCAGCCAGCGTATCGGGGCGGGCGCGCTCCAGCCGTTCGACCATCTCGCGCGAGAGCCCCGGAACATCAGCGTAGGGAAAATGATCGCCCAGCGGCACGCCATCGCTCGCGCGCAATTGCTTCAACTCAGCCTCCTGCCGCGCGAGATAGGGCGCATAGGCCGCATCCTCTTCGATCTCCTCGGCAAGCTCGGGATCCATCGGCTCATCTCCGAGCCAAGGCGCGAGCTCCGCGAAGCTCACTTCCGGGAACCGCAGCCACTCGCCCAGCGGCCTGCGTACGCCGTCGCCGCGCACCATGACGCCATGGGCATTGAGCTCACTCGGCAAGACCTGCTGCTCCAGTTTCTCGGCAACGCGCGCCCGCGCCTCTTCGCGTGCTGCAAACCATGCCGCGCGATCAGGGCCAATGCAGCCCGCCGCAAGGCCCAGCGGCGTCAGCCGGGTCGCCGCGTTGTTGGCCCGCAGCCGCAGCCGATACTCCGCCCGCGCCGTGAGCATGCGATAAGGCTCCGACACGCCGTGCAAGGTCAGATCGTCGACCATCACGGCCATGTAGCTGGAGGCCCGGTCCAGCGCCGGCGCATCGCGGCCCAGCACGGCGGCGGCAGCGTGCAAACCGGCCACCAGCCCTTGCGCCGCCGCTTCCTCATATCCCGTGGTGCCGTTGATCTGGCCGGCACAGTAGAGCCCCGGCACTTCGCGCAATTCAAGGCTCCGCCGCAGTGCGCGCGGGTCGATATGATCGTACTCGACAGCGTAGCCAGGCACGAGAATCTCGACTGCCTCAAGCCCCTCCATCGAACGCATCATCGCCACCTGCACATCGGTCGGCAGCGAGGTCGAGACGCCGTTGGGATAGATCACATGATCGTCCAGCCCTTCCGGTTCGAGGAAGACCTGATGGCCATCGCGATCGCCGAAGCGGTGGATCTTGTCCTCGATCGACGGGCAGTAGCGCGGACCTTGGGCATCGATTGCCCCGCTGAACAGCGGCGAACGGTCGAGCCCGGCACGGATGGCATCATGGGTTCGCGCATTGGTTCGCGCAATCGCGCAAAACACCTGCGGCTGCGGCCGCGACTTGGTGAGCGGCGACATCGTCCATGGCTCGGCATCGCTCAGCTGCACCGGCAAGCGCGACCAATCGATGGTTCGTCCATCAAGCCGAGGCGGCGTACCCGTCTTGAGCCGTGCCATCGGCAGCCCTGCCCCGCGCAGTTGCTGGGCGAGCCGATGCGCAGCCGATTCGCCGATGCGCCCGCCCTCCATCCGTTCTTCACCGCGGAACAATCGCCCGCCGAGGAACGTGCCCGTGCACAGCACGACAGCGGGTGCCAACAGCGCCGTCCCATCAGCAAGGTCCACGCCGCTCACCACATTACCCTCGAAACGCAGCGCTGCTGCTTCCCCGGCGACAACCGTGAGCCCGTCCTGCGCCGCAACCATGCGCTGGATCGCCGCGCGAAACAGCCGGCGGTCGGCCTGGATGCGCGGCCCCTGGACCGCGCTACCCTTGCTGCGATTGAGCATGCGGTAGTGGATTGCCGCCTCATCAGCAGCCCGCGCGATGAGTCCGTCAAAGGCATCCACCTCACGGACGAGGTGCCCCTTGCCCAGGCCTCCGATTGCCGGATTGCACGACATCGCCCCGATCATCGCGGGATCGAAGCTCACCAGCGCGGTGCGCGCACCCATGCGCGCAGCAACCGCCGCCGCTTCGACGCCGGCGTGCCCACCGCCGACTACGATGATGTCGAACTGATGCATGACGCGGCGATATGCGATTCAGGCTTTCGCGTCAAAGCGCAGCCGGTCGCGTCGGTGTTTCACGTGGAACATCACTTCCCGATGCAGAACCGTCCGAACAGCGCATCGAGCATGTCCTCGGTTCCCGCGCGCCCGACAAGGCGATCAAGCGCCACACGCGCGATCCGCAGGTTCTCCGCCGCAAGCAGCGGGTCGGTGCAGCGTCCGGCATCGGCAGCAGCCGTCATCACTTCGGCGAGCAAGGCATGCTGGCGCGCATTGAGCGCCACGTCTCCCGGCTGGGGCAAGGCCATCCGCGCATGGGCGACCAGCGCCTCGCGGAACACATCCAGTCCTTCGCCCGTCACCGCCGAGAGCCGGAACTGCGCACCGGGCTTGGCCGGAAGGTCGCTGCGATCAACCTGCGCCGCAATCTCCCAGACAGTGCCGACCTTTGGCCCCTCACCTTCCGGTCCCAACCACAGCACGAGATCGGCGCGCTCGGCTTCGGCCCGCGCGCGGGCAATGCCGATCCGCTCGATCGTGCCCGCACCTTCATCACGCAGGCCCGCCGTATCGATAAAGGCAAAGGGCAGCCCGCCAATCGCGACCGCACGCACGAGCACATCGCGGGTCGTACCGGGTTCGGCAGCGGTAATGGCCGCCTCATCCTCTACCAATGCATTGAAAAGTGTTGATTTACCCGCATTTGGCGGCCCGGCGAGGACAACGCGGAATCCCTCGCGCAGCGGCTCTGCGCGCGGACGGGCCAACCATTGCGCAAGTTCCTCGGCCAAGGCGGCGCAACTCTCGGCAACGCCGTCCGGCAAAGCGGCGCCATCGTCATCGATCTCGTCGTCACCGGCAAAATCGAGTGCTGCTTCCACGGCGGCGGACAGTGCGAGAACCCGCATCCGCCAATCCGCGACCAGCCGCGACAGATCCCCGCCCGCCATCGCCAGCGCGCTACGGCGCTGAAGTTCGGTCTCTGCGGAAAGGAGGTCTGCCAGCCCTTCGGCCTCGGCAAGATCGATGCGTCCGTTGGCAAAGGCGCGGCGGGTGAACTCGCCCGGCTCGGCTCGGCGCAGACCTGGCACGGCGCCAAGTGCGGTCTCGACAGCGGCCACGACAGCCCGTCCGCCATGCAGGTGCAGTTCGGCGCTGTCCTCGCCCGTGGCCGTTCCCGGACCTGGCAGCCACAGCACGACCGCGCGATCGAGCACCAGCCCATCGGCATCGTGCAATGCCGCCAGTACGGCGCGGCGCGGCGGCGGAAGTTTGCCCGCGAGCCGCTCCAGCGCCAGTCGCGCCGCTGGCCCGCTGATCCGGATCACGCCAATCGCGGCAGGAGGCGCGCCCGACGAAAGCGCGAAAATCGTGTCAGTCACCGGGTCGGTTCATTCAGACGGATGGTTCAGGCCTTGGGCTTTTCGGTTCCCGACGCGCCGGACTTGAATCCGGCCATCGCCGCACCCGCACCCTGCTCGACAAACTGCTGGAACAGCTTGAGCCCCATTTCGCCCATCGGCGCGATCTGCTTGGCGAAGCCCTGAAGCTGGTCGACGCTGTTCATGCCCTGCATCGCCTTGGCGATGGCATCGACATAGACATCATTCGCCCGGGTGACATCCGGCAGGCCCAGAAAGCGCCGTGCCTCTTCCGGCGTGCATTCCACCTCGACGTTGATCTTCATGGGAACACCTCTCACTGAGCCGCAGCAACACTGTCATGTGCTCTTGGCAAAGTCCATGGACAGCGCCAATCAGGATCCGGAACCGCAATTCGACGAATACCCTCCATTGAAGGACAAGCACCATGGGCGAGAAGACGACCATTCCCACCTTGGGCGGCGAGAACGAGATTCCCGTCTACATCGCGACGCCGGACGAGCAGACCGATGCCGCGATCATCGTCATCCCGGAAATCTTCGGGGTGAACGCCGGCATCCGCAAGAAGTGCGAGGATTGGGCCGCGCTCGGCTACGTTGCGCTGGCGCCAGACATCTTCTGGCGCTTTGCCCCCGGCGTGGAGCTCGATCCCGATGTGCCGGAGCAGTTCCAGGAAGCACTCGGCTATTTCGGGCAGTACAACCCCGATCTCGGCGTGCAGGACATCGAGGCGGCGATCCGCTGGCTGCGGCAGGAGCAGGGCATCGACAAGGTCGGCCTCGTCGGTTTCTGCCTTGGCGGACGCATGGCCTACATGGCCGCAGCGCGCACCGATATCGATGCTTCGGTCGGCTACTACGGCGTGATGATCGATCAGATGCTGAACGAAGCCCACGGCATCGCGAGGCCGCTGATGCTGCATATCCCGACCGCCGACCACTTCGTCGGTCCGGAAGCGCAGGCCGCAATCCACGGTGCGCTCGATTCGCATCCCAAGGTCGTGCTGCACGATTACGTGGGGCTCGATCACGGCTTTGCCGCCGAAATGGGTTCCCGCCGCGATGAAGCCGGTGCTAACCTCGCCGACGAACGCACCCGCGATTTCTTCAAGGCTCACCTGACCTGAGGAACGCTCAGGCTGTCCCGTCGTAGCCCGCGATGCCTTCGAGCAGCCGGGCCACGGCGGCGCGGTCTTCCTCGGGCACTTCGGGACGCCAGATCTCGAACAGCAGCACGGTGCGCGTCTCCGGACCCGCGTTGCGTGCTTCGTGCTGCATCGAATCGTCGAAGATCAGCGGAACGCCAGGCTCCCAGGTCCGTGTCTCACTGCCCACCCGCAGCGTGCAACGGGGCGCAGTACGGATGGGCACGTGGCAGATCAGCCGCGTGTTGAGCATGCCGGTGTGCGGCATGATGTGGGTACCGGGCTTCAGCCGCGACCACAGTGCATTCGGCGCACGGCCGGGAATCATTGGCATCGGCGCGTGGGCCAAGGCTGCCATGGTAGCCGGGCACCGCGCGGCGTTGGCCTCCACCGGGGCGCCGTCCTTCCAGAAATAGAACGCGCCCCATGAGGGATCGCCCAGCAGCGGATTGTTGGGTGCAGGCCGGTCCTGACCTGCCGTGACGTAGGGCGCGAAGGTATCGGCAGCTTCATCGGCCATCACGGCGGCAAGCTCTGCCTGCATCTGCGGCAAGAGATCGAGCACGGCTTCCATCCAGCCAAACTCGGCTGGATCATAGAAGCGCCGCTGCGGCAGCCCCGGATAGTAGAACAGCGATGGCTGCTGCAGGTCGATCTCACGCGTACCTTTGAGCAGCCCGAGCGCTTCTTCCATCGCAGGAGAAAGTCCGCCCGCCATGACGTGGTCGAGATGGCGCTGAAACGCACCCTGCGCCTCGCCGATGAAGGCCTGCGCCGTTGCCGCCATGGCTTCCATGCCGCGTGGCACACCGCTTACACCGGCCTGCGCCAGCGCCGTCGTATAGAAGCTCACCGCCGCGCGATCATCGCGCGCACGCTGCCGCAGCTGCCCCTTGGCGAGCAGAGCGCCGACATCGCGGGGGGCAAGTTCAAGTTGCCGGTCGAGCGCTGCTTCCGCGTTCGCATGATTGCCCAGCGCCAGTTCGGCCTGTGCCAGCGCAGGCCAGGGCATACGTTCTGCTGCGATGGCGCCGCTTGCCTCGCGCAGCAACTCAGCCGCCCGTGCCGGATTGCGCGCCCGCAGCGCAGCCAGGGCTTCGGTGATGAGGGCTTCCGGCGAAACGGTTGTCATGGCCGCAGGGTTAGCGCAAACCTGCGCTGGATCAATGGCTGGTGCGCGCGTGCGTGCCACAAGGCCGCGACACGACGACAAGGAGAGAGACCCCATGCACACCGGCCTCGCCGCCTGGCACCGCTACATGCAGACCGGCGACACCGCCCTGCTGTCAGACCTGATCGCCTCCGATGCCGTGTTCCACTCGCCGGTGGTGCATACGCCGCAGGAAGGCCATGCGAAGGTCTTGATGTACCTGACTGCCGCGGGCCAGGTCTTTTCCGATACCGGCTTCACCTATGTCCGCGAACTTGTCGACGGGCCCGAAGCCCTGCTCGAGTTTACGGCTACCGTCGACGGCATCCACGTCAACGGCATCGATCTGATCCGCTTCGATCTTGATGGAAAGATCGTCGATTTCAAGGTGATGGTGCGGCCCCTCAAGGCCATGAACAAGCTGTGGGAGATGATGGCGGCGGCGCTGCAGAACACCTGAGCGCCGCCAGCCAGCATCGGCCTTACTGGTTCATTGTCGCGAAGAAGTCCTCGTTGGTCTTCGAGTTCTTCATCTTGTCGAGCAGGAATTCCATCGCGTCGATCGTGCCCATCTGCATGAGGATGCGGCGCAGCACCCACATCTTGCTGAGCTGATCCTGCGGCACGAGGAGCTCTTCCTTGCGGGTGCCGCTCTTGCCGACATCCAGCGCCGGGAAGATGCGCTTGTCCGCCACCTTGCGGTCGAGGACGATTTCCGAGTTACCGGTGCCCTTGAACTCTTCGAAGATGACCTCGTCCATGCGGCTGCCGGTATCGATCAGCGCGGTGGCGATGATCGAAAGCGAGCCGCCTTCCTCGATGTTGCGCGCTGCGCCGAAGAAGCGCTTCGGCCGCTGCAGCGCGTTGGCGTCGACACCGCCCGTCAGCACCTTGCCCGACGAGGGCACAACGGTGTTGTAGGCACGGCCGAGGCGCGTGATCGAATCGAGGAGGATGACGACGTCACGCTTGTGCTCGACGAGGCGCTTGGCCTTCTCGATCACCATTTCGGCGACTTGAACGTGGCGGCTGGCGGGCTCGTCGAAGGTCGAGGAAATCACCTCACCCTTCACCGAACGCTGCATGTCGGTGACTTCCTCGGGGCGTTCGTCCACCAGCAGCACCAGCAGGAACACTTCCGGGTGGTTGTCGGTGATGGCCTTGGCCATGTTTTGCAGCAGCACGGTCTTGCCGGTGCGCGGCGGCGCCACGATCAGCGCGCGCTGGCCCTTGCCCTGCGGACTGACGAGGTCGATCACGCGGGCCGACTTGTCCTTGACCGTGGGATCGAGCGTATCGAGCCGCAGGCGCTCGTTCGGGTAGAGCGGCGTGAGGTTGTCGAAGTTCACCCGGTGGCGCACGGCTTCCGGATCATCGAAGTTGACCTTGATCAGGCGCGTGATCGCGAAATAGCGCTCGCCGTCCTTGGGTGCGCGGATCTCGCCTTCCACGGTATCGCCGGTGCGCAGGCCCCATTTGCGGACCTGGTTGGGCGAGACATAGATGTCGTCCGGACCGGCGAGATAGTTCGCCTCCGGGCTGCGCAGGAAGCCGAATCCATCCGGCAGCACTTCGATCGTGCCGATGCCGAGGATTTCCTCGCCGTCTTCCGCCACTTCCTTGAGGATGGCGAACATGAGGTCCTGCCGGCGCAGCGTGCTTGCACCCTCGACATCAAGCTCCTCGGCCATCTGGACGAGCTCGGCGGGCGTCTTCTTCTTCAGTTCCTTGAGATGCATGGGCATTGTCCGAATTGGGGTAACTGCGCGCGCCGGGAGGTCATTGGGCTTGGGGAAAGCGGACCAAAGGGGGCAGGGCCTGAAAGCGCTGCCGGAAACCGGATTGCTTCACGGCGCATAGGCCCCACCAGACGGGGCGTCAATCGCAGAACGGCCTTGGAAACGGCTCAGAACGGCTTCACAATCACCATGATAACGATCACCGCTGCGGTCACGCCGGGTATCTCATTGAGCAGGCGCAGCTGCCGTCCGGTCAGCTGCCGCTCGCCCCGTGCCAGCTTTGCCGCATAGCCTGCCAGCCAGATGTGGTAGCCGGTGAGGACGAACACCATCGCGAGCTTCGCATGGAACCAGCCTTGCGTGTACCACTCCCCGCTTACCGCCAGAGCGAGGCCGAAGCCCCAGACCGCAAACAGCGAAGGCCACATGATGATCTTCATCAGCTTGCGCTCGCGGTCGACCCAGATCGCGTTTTCGGGCGAACCTTCAGCCGCTTCCTGATGATAGACGAAAAAGCGCGGCAGCATGAACAGGCCCGCCATCCAGAAGATCACGAAGATGACATGGCCGGCTTTGAGCCAGAGATAGAGCATCGCGAGAACCTGCATCATTCTGCCAAGTCTAGCGCTTTCGCAGCCGGACCGGAACTTGGGATTTGGGGCGGATCATCCCGCCCCCCAGACGCCTTGGCGCGACCGGCCTCGCCTCAGCGCGACCAGCCCCGCACCACTTCGAGGAGCCGCTCGACATGCGGGATCGGCGTGAACTGCCCGATGCCGTGGCCAAGGTTGAACACATGCGGGCGGTCGGCAAACACGTCGAGCACACGGCGCGCACCGTCTTCCAAAGCAGGCCCACCCGCCAGCAGCAGCAGCGGATCGAGGTTGCCCTGCACCGGAAGCCCGGCGGGCAAGCTCTTGGCCGCCCAGACCGGATCAATTGTCTCGTCGACACCGATGGCATCCACACCCGTACCCTCAGCATAGGCGACCAGCTTTTCGCCCGCGCCCTTGGGGAAGCCGATGATCGGTACTTCGGGATGCAGCTTGTGCATCGCTTCGGTGATCTGCGCATTGGGCGCAATCACCCAGCGCTCGAACTCGGCGGGAGCAAGGCTGCCGGCCCAGCTGTCGAACAGCTGGAGGCCTTCGGCGCCGGCCTTCACCTGCCCGCTGAGATATTCCACCGTGACATCGACGATGGCATCGATGATCGCCTGAAACGCGCCGGGATCGCGGTAGGCGAGCGCGCGGGTGTCGTGCTGGTCGCGGCTGCCTTCGCCAGCGACCATGTAGGTCGCGATGGTCCAGGGGCTGCCGGCAAAGCCCAGCATGGTCGCCTCAGGCGGCAAAGCAGCGCTGACCTGCGCCACGGTATCATAGATCGGCGAAAGGCGCTCAGGCACGCTCCTGAGCGTCTCCAGGCCCACATCGAGGAGGCGGGGAGAGAGCGCGGGGCCTTCACCGGCGAGGAACTGGAGATCCTGACCCATCGCATAGGGCACGATCAGGATATCCGAAAACAGGATCGCCCCGTCGAAACCGAAGCGGCGCAGCGGCTGGAGGGTGATTTCCGCAGCGGCTGCGGAATCATAGACCAGTGCGAGGAACCCGCCCTTCTCGGCACGCAGTTCGCGGTATTCGGGAAGGTAGCGTCCTGCCTGGCGCATGAGCCAGATCGGACGGCGGGAAAGATTGGCCCCCTTGAGGGTGGCGAGAAGCGGCTTGGCGGCAGGGTCAGACATCAGGCAGTCGGTCCAAATCAAATCTATAGATTCTTTTGAATCAGATTGAGGTTGTTTGTTGGCCCTGTGGATAGCGGGGACGAACGGGGTGTGCCCGAATTGTCCCGCCGTCTCCACAAGAAAGTGTGTCAGCGACTCTGAACAGTTGCAGGGGCAAGCGAAACTTGTCCCCGTTCTCCCCGGCCTGTGGGTAACCTTGCCGCGCTGTTCGCAACTGACGGGGCCAGACGCGGAAGCCGGGGGCACAATCGCAGTGCAAACTTGTCCCCGGTTTCGTGCCGTGGTTTATCCTCCTGTTCTCCACAGCCTTCTCCCGGGGGCGAAAGCTCCTTCCCCGGAGCGGATCAGGAAGCCCCATGCCGCGTCTGCACTTGCACCTTCTATCGGACTCGACCGGTGAAACGCTTGAAATGATTGCCAAGGCGGCTCTCGCGCAATTCGACGATGCCGATGTGGTGCGCCATTTCTGGCCGATGGTCCGCTCGCAGCAACATCTGGACCGGATCATGGGGGAAATCACCGCCAATCCCGGACTCGTGCTGTTCACCATGGTCAATGCCGAAACGCGCGCCCTGCTTGAAAGCCGCTGTGCCGCGCTCGGCCTTCCCAGCGTCCCGGCGCTTGATGCGGTCACTCTCGCCCTCGAGGCGCAATTGGGCCAGCCGGCCAAGGGTCGTCCCGGCCGTCAGCATGCGATGGACGATGCCTATTTCCGGCGGGTCGAAGCCATCCAGTTCACCATCGCGCATGATGACGGGATCGGCTGGGAGGACTGGGAAGCGGCCGATATCCTCCTCGCCGGGGTGTCACGTTCATCGAAGACGCCGACCGCGATCTATCTCGCCAACCGCGGCTACCGGGTCGCCAACATTCCGATCGTCGTTGAAAGCCCGCCGCCGCCTGCCCTGTTCAGTCTGCGCAGGCCGCTCGTGGTCGGGCTCACCACCAGCCCCGAGCGCCTGATCCAGGTGCGTCGCAACCGGCTGCTCTCGCTGAACCAGGCGCCGGAAACCGCTTATGTCGATAGCGATCATGTCGCGCGGGAAGTCCAGTATGCACGGCGCATGTTCGCGGATAACGGCTGGCCGGTGATTGACGTATCACGGCGATCCATCGAGGAAACTGCGGCTGCCGTGATCAATCTCTATAACGAACGCAGGCCCGATGGCGGCGCGGGCAGTTCGGGCCATGCCCTCTGAACGCGTGCCAGTCATGATAGCAAGGTGAGAGAATGCTGATTCTGGCGTCCCAAAGCGCAAGCCGCAAAGCCATGCTGACGGCTGCAGGCGTTCCGTTCGAGGTGCGCGGCTCGGATGTCGACGAGGCCGAGATCAAGCGCGAGCTGATCGGCGTTCCCGGCAGCGAGATCGCGATGATCCTCGCCGAGGCGAAGGCGCTTTCGGTGTCGGTCGGTGCGCCGGGCCGTCTGGTGCTCGGCGGGGATTCGCTGGTCGAAGTCTGCGGAAGGTCGTTCGACAAGCCTGCGAGCCGGGCCGATGCGGCAAAGCACCTCGCTTTCTTTTCCGGCCAGACCATGCACCTCCATTCCGCCGCGATCCTCGTGCGTGATGGCGTGCCGGTATGGCGGCACTGCGAAACTGCAAAGCTGCGTGTGCGGACCCTGTCGAGCGAGTTCATCGAAGGCTACCTCGCGCAGGAATGGCCCGCAGTCGGTGCCTGCGTCGGCGTGTTCCGGATCGAGGCGCTGGGGGTCCAGCTGTTCGATCATATCGAGGGCAGCCATTTCACCGTACTCGGCATGCCGCTGCTCGCGCTGCTCGGTGCGCTGCGCACGCACGGTGAGCTGCCGGAATGAGCGAGCGTCCCTACGCCGAAGTGATCGGCGATCCGATTGTCCAGTCGAAATCGCCGGCAATTCATGGATTTTGGCTACAAGCGCTTGGTATTGAAGCTGAATACAGGGCTTCACACGTCCACACGAACGAGCTGGCCGAATTTTTGAGCACGCGCCGTTCCGATCCGCTCTGGCGCGGCTGCAATGTCACCATGCCGCACAAGCAAGCGGTCATCCCGCTACTCGACCGGCTTGATCCGCTCGCCGCAGCGGTCGGTGCAGTCAACACGATTGTCCCCGAAGCGGATGGGCTGATCGGCTACAATACGGACGTGCCCGGCTTCCTCGAACCCTTGCGCCCCATGCTCGACCGGACCCACTACTTCCGCATGGCCCGCGTGATCGGTACCGGCGGCGCGGCCCGCGCGATCGTGAAGGGCCTTGCCGACGAGAAGCTCATCATCGTCCTGGCTGGCCGCAGCCCCGAAAAGGCGCGCGCACTGCTCGATGAACTCGATCCTGCCGGCGAGCATCACGCCATCGACCTCGCGCACTTCGCCGATGCAACCGACTTTGCCTTCGATGACCGCGAAGGTTGTCTCGACCTCGTCGTCAATGCCACGTCGCTGGGCATGACCGGCCATCCGCCGCTGGTCTTCGACATGAGCCATGCCCCGCCCGGCTCGATCTTCTACGACATCGTCACAAGCCCGCTCGAAACCCCGTTCCTGAAGGCCGCACGTGCCGCCGGGTTCTCCGCCATCGATGGCCTGTCGATGCTGATCGGACAGGCGGACCATGCCTTCCGGCGCTTCTTTGGCGCGGTGCCTCCGCGTGACAGGGATGGCGAATTGCGCAAGGTGCTCGGCGCATGAGCCGGCCCTTCATCCTGGGTCTGACCGGCTCGATCGGCATGGGCAAATCGGCCGTCGCGTTGATGCTGCGTGAGCTTGGCGTGCCGGTGTTCGATGCGGATGCTACAGTCCACAAGCTGCAAGGCCCGGGCGGCGCGCTTCTTCCCGCCATCGAGGCGGCCTTTCCCGGCACGACCGGTCCTCATGGCGTGGACCGCCCTGCACTAGGCGCGCAGGTGTTCGGCAATCCTGAAGCGCTGGCCCGGCTGGAAGCGATTGTTCACCCCGCAGTCGCAGATGAACGCGCAACGTTCATGCTCGAGCATGCCGGCGAAGCCATCGTGGTCTTCGATATCCCGCTGCTCTACGAGAAAGGCCATGGCGCCGGGCTTGATGCCGTTGCTGTCGTTTCAGCACCTGCCGAAATGCAGCGCACTCGCGTTCTCGCGCGGCCGGGGATGACACCCGAAAAGTTCGCCCAGATCCTCGCGCTGCAGGTTCCCGATGCGGAGAAGCGTGCCCTTGCTGATCATGTGATCGATACCGGGGTGACGCTGGCCGAGACGCGGGAGCAAGTCGCCGCATTGGTGTCTGCCCTACGGCAAAAAAACCCGCGCTGAAGCCTTGCAACCCCCCTTCACCGGGTCCAGACTACAGCAAATGCGTGAGATCGTTTTCGATACAGAGACGACCGGCCTCGACCCGCAGAGCGGTGATCGGCTGGTGGAAATTGGCTGCATCGAGATGGTGAACCGCGTGCCCACCGGCGCGGTCTTCCATGCTTACTTCAACCCCGAACGGACGATGCCGGCTGAAGCCGAAGCGGTGCACGGCCTATCCAGCGCATTCCTTGCCGACAAGCCGCGCTTTGCCGAAAAAGCCGAGGAATTGCTGGCCTTTCTCGGCGATGCACCGCTGGTCGCGCACAATGCCGGGTTCGATTTCGGCTTCCTCAACGCCGAACTCGCGATCTGCGCGCTGCCGGCGGTCGACCGCGCTCGCATGGTTGATACGGTGGCGATCGCCCGGCGCAAGCACCCCGGCGCGAAGCTCAGCCTCGATGCGCTTTGCTCGCGCTATGGAATCGATCGCAGCCACCGCGTTCGCCACGGCGCACTGCTCGACGCCGAACTCCTGGCGCAGCTCTACGTGGAGCTCATGGGGGGCCGGCAGATCGGTCTCGAACTTGCAGCGGACCTCGAGGTCAAGACGGTCACGGTCGCAGCTCCGGTGCGTGCCGCTTCGCCGCGCACGCAGCGACCTGCCCGGCCCCACGGACCGAGCGCGGAAGAGCTCGCCCGGCATGCCGCGTTTGTCGAGGGGATCAAAGGCGCCATCTGGCTGCAATGAATCTGCCTTGCCCGGTTCGTTGCGGGCAAGGAATTGAGCGAAGGAGAGTGGACTTATGGATATTCGCGTTTCTGGCCATCAGGTCGATACCGGCGCCGCTTTCGAAGCTCATGCTGAAGAGCGCCTGTCCGCGATTGTCGACAAGTACTTCTCGCGCGCGCTGACTTCGCACGTGACCCTCGGCAAGGCGCCGCATGGCGGTTTCCGCTGCGATATCGTCACCCATGTCGCTCAGGGTCTGATCCTCAAGGGCAGCGCGGTGGCGCAGGATGCCCACGTCGCGCTCGACCAGTCGGCCGAAAAGATCGACAAGCAGCTGCGTCGCTACAAGCGCCGGATCAATGCCCGGCAGGACCAGGCCGACCATGCTCGCCGCGAGGAAGAAGCGGCCTATACCGTCTTCATGGTCGAGGAGACCGAAACCGAAGAACCGGCCGACGCGCCGCTGGTCATTGCGGAAACGCGCGTCGACGTGCCGACCGCCAGCGTTTCGGATGCGGTGATGATGCTTGATCTGCGCAACACCAATGCGCTGCTGTTCAAGAACGCGGGCACCGGCGTGCACAACATGGTCTATCGCCGCGGCGATGGGTCGATCGGCTGGGTCGAACCTGGCAAGTAACCGGACCAGCAAGAGCGCACCGCGATCTGATGACCACCGCGAGGATCAGTGAGGGAACGAACGCGATTCGGTGCTTGCACCACGTCGCGTTCGGGCGCATGGGCCGCTCCATATCAGGCGCGCAAGCGCATTTTCCGGCATCATTGTCTCCATGACCGCTCTTTTCTCGATCGATCTTCAAGCGGTGCGCATCGTTCGTGCCGAGACCAAGACGCAGATCCTCGATGCGCTCGCGGACTGCTTCGCGGAAGTCTACGGACTTGACCGCTCGACGGTGCTTGAACGTATCGAAGAGCGCGAAACTCTGGGCAGCACCGGCTTCGGGCGCGGCGTTGCCATTCCTCATGCCCGGCTGGAATCGCTGGCTCGCCCGGTCGCAGTCTTCTTCCGCCTCGAAAGCCCGGTCGAGTTCGCCTCGTCGGACGGGATGCCGGTCGATTGCGTGTTCGGCCTGCTTTCGCCCGAACAGGCGGGCGCAACGCATTTGCAGGCGCTTGCTGCGATCTCGCGGCTGATGCGCGACGAGCGGATGCACGAACGTCTGATCGCCGCTCCCGATGCCGATGCGATCTACGCATTGCTCGTCAATGTCATCGACCGCGACGCCGCCTGAGCTTGCTGCAGCTGTTGCCGGCGATTCCGGACTGATGGAAACCGAACGGCACTGGCGTGCGCTGGAGAGCCTGTACGCCTCCGCACCGATCAACGACCAGTTCGTCTCCCAGCTCGCGATCATCGAGGAAGGTGTCGCACGGATTCAATTCGAGATTCGGCCCGAATTCTTCCACGCAGCCGGCGCGGCGCATGGCACGGTCTACTTCAAGATGCTCGATGACGTCGCATTCTATGCGGCAAACACGCTGGTGACGGACTGCTTCCTGCTCACCACGGCGTTCAATCTGCTGTTCACCAAGCCGCTCCACCCCGGCACAGCCATCGCCGAAGGGCGATGGGTTTCCGGGCGGCGGCGCGTGCTTCTCGCTGAGTCGCGGATCATTGATGCGGCTGGCAACGAGGTTGGCCGGGGCACCGGAACCTTTCAGCGTTCGCGCATTCCGCTCAACTCGCTGCCCGGCTACACGGGGGCGGGTGGGCCCGCATGAGCGGCGAACGCCTTCCCGCCGCGCTTGAGGCGACAGCGTTGATTCGGTTGGCTGAGGCCAGGGGCGGCTTCGGCATGGTTCTGCACCGGGGCGAACCCGACAGCGGCACGATTCTGGTAGTTATTCTCGATAATCAAGGCTTTGGCCAATACAGCGCGCAGGCGTTCGAACGCCTGCCCAAGGCTGATGGAACCCGTGGTTGGGCTACGGCAAAGGTGCAAGATGCTCAAAACAAAGCCGAATTTGAGAGTTATCTGACACGACGCATAGCGCAGGACCGGGACCTGTGGGTTATCGAACTGACCATCGCTGACGGCGAACAGTTCATCCTGAATCTCGACGGAACGGAGAACAAACCCGGACTCATGGGTTGACTTGCTGTGTCGAGACCATAAGGGGCCCCACTCGACCACGCGTAGGCAGCGATGGGACGGCGAGACAGCCATCCCCGCCAGCACGCAGACGGGGGGCAGACGCCAAGGCCTTCGAACGGTTTACGGTCTTGCAGGAACGACCTGCAACACCACACCGATCGCGCCTTGTGCTGACGTTCACCGCCCAATGACGAAGTTGCATGAGCCGCCAGTTCCGCGTTGCCAGTGCCGTGTGCATTGCCGCAAGTCTTGCTACCATCCTGTTCAGCACCGGCGGTTCCGGTGCAAAGGCACAGGATATCCAGATCCCGGTCGCTGAAGCACCCGGATCCTCGGCCATTACCGTCGAACCCCGCACGAGCGTGTTCCGGCCGGCCGAACAGCCTCTTCCCCAACCCGAACGGTCCGAGCCCGATGCCACGGATGCGCTGCCATCGGCAGTGTCGCTTGCCGATCTGGTTGAACGCACCCCGCTTCCCGCCTCGCTCTCGCGCGAAATGGAATGCCTGGCGGGTGCCGTCTACTTCGAGGCCCGCAGCGAAACGCTTGCAGGCCAGCTTGCCGTTGGCCGGGTCATCGTGACCCGCGCGACGTCGGGCCGGTTCCCCAGCTCATACTGCGGCGTGGTCTACCAGCCTTCGCAGTTCTCGTTCGTTCGCGCGAACGCGATGCCGTGGGTCGATCATGATAGCCCCAAGTGGCAGCAGGCCGTGAAGATTGCGGTGATTGCAGATAGCGGTGCCTGGAAGAGCCCGGTGGAAGGCGCAATGTTCTTCCACGCGGCGCATGTTACGCCGTCCTGGGGCAAGATCCGCATGGCGCGGGTCGACAACCACGTCTTCTATCGCTGAGCACAGCCGCTGATGGGCTCTCCTGCTGCCGTGGCCTCAGGCCAAGGCGGCAAGAGCGGCCCGCAGCGTTGAAAAGTGTGATTGGCCTTCGAGCAGGTTGAAGGCCGTCACTTGTGGCAGAAGCTGCGCCATGGCCTGCGCCATTTCAGGCGGAGTCCAATTGTCGGCGCTGCCCTGCCAGATGGTGACCGGGTGGCGGACCTCTGCCAGAAGCCCGGCCCACGGCCTGACATAGGCCTTTATTTCAGCCTGATAGCTGAGACGCCCTGCGACGAGGCAGTGCTGCAGAACGGCCTTGTAGCTGCGGCTGAATTGTTCCTCATCGAGCAGTGCCCTGTCTCCGCCCTGCGCAGACGTGAACAGCAAGCGCATGAGCAGACCCGGGACCGCCCTCGCTCCCAGCGATTGCGCGCGCACCAGCGCAGAGAGCAGCTGCGGGCGCTTCATGGCTGTGCGGAAGATCGGTCCCCCTGCCATCATATCGAGAAAGTCGCCCGTTTCGAGCGGACCTGCGGGTGAGACGAGATGCAGTACCAAATTGGCATCGCGCAACCGCGCAGCAACCTGCAACGCGACATGGGCACCGGCCGAAAACCCGACAAGCCGGATCGGTTCGCAGCCGCAAGCGTCCGAAATCATTCCGGCTAGTGCCGAGAGCCGGGCTTCCGGTTCAAGCGGCAGGGCGCTGCGGTCCGGCACAAACCATGAACTGACCGCCTCCCCGCCGAGCAGGGGCAGTTCATCGGGCCCGCCGGGGTTGCCGTGGAGATAGACGCTCTTCACCACGGCATCCCCTCTTCAGCTTAGTGGCGGAAGTGGCGCATTCCTGTGAATACCATGGCAATGCCGGCCGCATCGGCTGCGGCGATCACTTCATCATCACGGATCGAACCACCCGGCTGGATCACAGCAGTCGCGCCGGCTTCGACAGCGGCCATCAGACCATCGGCAAACGGGAAGAACGCGTCCGAAGCCACAGCCGAGCCGACGGTGCGCGGTGCATCCCAGCCGTAGGTTTCGGCAGCTTCCTGTGCCTTCACCGCCGCGATCCGCGCGCTGTCGCGGCGGTTCATCTGGCCGGCGCCGATACCTGCCGTGACGCCGTCGCGCGCATAGACGATCGCGTTCGATTTGACGTGCTTGGCAACGGTCCATGCAAAGCGGCAGTCTGCCAGTTCCTGCGCCGTCGGCTGGCGCTTGGTGACCACCTGCAGCATGTCATCGGTCAGTTCGCCATTGTCGCGATCCTGCACGAGCAGGCCGCCGGCGATCTGAACGGCGACGAGGCCACTGCGATTGGCGGTCGGCAAAGCGTCGAGCAGCAGCAGACGAAGGTTCTTCTTGCGCGCGAAGGCAGCAAGCGCCGCATCGTCGGCACCCGGTGCGACCACGACCTCCGTGAAGATCTCGCAGATGGCTTCAGCGGTCGGGCCATCGAGCGGTCGGTTCAGTGCGACGATGCCGCCGAAAGCCGAGACCGAATCGCATGCCAGCGCGGCCTGCCAGGCTTCGAGCAGGGTTGCGCCAACGGCCACACCGCATGGATTGGCATGCTTGACGATGACGACTGCGGGCTGGTCCGCGCCAAACTCTGCGATCAGTTCGAGTGCCGCATTGGCGTCATTGTAATTGTTGTAGGACAGTTCCTTGCCCTGCAACTGCCGGGCCTGCGGGAGGCCCTGCACGGTGCCGCCTTGCGCGGGCACATAGAGTGCGGCGCTCTGATGCGGGTTCTCTCCGTAGCGCAGGGTCGAAACAAGCTTGTTCGCGCTGAGCAGCGTTGCGGGGAAGTGCTGCTGCTGGTCGGTCGTGGCAAACCACTGTGCGATTGCCGCATCATAGGCTGCGGTCGCGGCAAAGGCCTTGGCGGCCATGGCCTTGCGAAACTCGACGCTGGTTGCACCGCCGGTCTGCTGCAGCGCTTCGATCAGCACCGCATAGTCGGCAGGATCGGTGACGATCGTGACGTAGTGGTGGTTCTTCGCCGCCGAACGCACCATCGACGGGCCGCCGATGTCGATGTTCTCGATCACTTCCTCGCGCTCTGCGCCTTTGGCGACCGTGGCGGCGAAGGGGTAGAGATTGACCACGACAAGGTCGATCGCGCCGATGGCATGCTCGGCCATCGAGGCGGCATGGGCCGGATCATCGCGCACGGCGAGGAGGCCACCGTGAACCTTGGGATGGAGCGTCTTGACGCGGCCATCCATCATCTCGGGGAAGCCGGTAAGGTCTGAAATGTCGCGAACGGCAAGGCCGGCATCGCGCAGTGCCGCAGCGGTGCCGCCGGTCGAGACGAGTTCGACACCATGGGCGGCGAGGGCGCGGCCGAGGTCGGCAAGGCCGGTCTTGTCGGACACTGAAAGCAGCGCCCGTTTGATCGTTACGTCCGTCACGTTGGAAAATCCTGTCTAGCGCATCTTCTTTAGCAGCCACGAGAAGGACTCGCCGCTGCGCGGAATCTTGGCCGAAATGACGAGCTGGCGCGTGGCTAGCGGCCGACCCAGGCCGTCCGACCAGAGGCTCTCTTCGAGCGTGACCGGATCGCGGCCAGAGCGGAACTGCCACAGGCTGCCGTCGGGCAATGCAAGCGTGACGCCAAGACCATCACGCCCTTGCGCCAGCTCGATATGAGGGCCGAGGTGGAAGCGCAAGGCCACGCCGATCATGCCCCGCTTGCCGCGGCGCCCGACCGGCACCAGCAAGTCCTCGCCGCGCAGCTCGCTGCCGTCGTCGCGGAGGATCAGGATGCGGCGATGAGTGAGGCCGTAGCGGCTGACATAGCCGTTATGACTGGCCTCTATCCGCGTCGCGCCAGCGCCCTCGCCGGCCAGAATCCGCCGATCAACCTCGACTTCCGAGACACCGCTGCCGAGCTTCCCGTTGATGAGGACCGCAGTGGAGTTGAAATCGTCGATCGCGAGGGTCGAATGCGCGGCCGTGGCGCGCAGACCCTGTGCGAGCCGCAGGGGAATTTGCCCGCCGGCAAAGGCCGCACCGCCGCAATTGACGATCAGGCGTTCCTTGCCGTGGCTGAACTCGAACGCCAGGGTTGAGGCGCAACCATCACGTGCGTGGCGAGCAAGCGGAGGCGGCGCTGCATCGAACTGCAGTACGGCCTTCCCCGCGTTGACGCGTTGGTAGCCCCATTGGCGCGCATCGCGCAGCGGGCGCGTGCGCACCCCGCTCGCCTTGATCAGCGCTGCGATACGTTCGGCCGATACGGCACCAGCACCTTGCCAGGAGCCAAGCCCGCCGTCGCCGTGGAGCAGGGTAAGAAGAGGCGGTACCAGCAGCTCAAGAATGGCATCGAGCTGGGGCGGCGGCGTGCTGCGCACCGCTGCATAGCAAGCGCGCAATTCGATCAGCAGCTCGATCGCCTCGATCTGGCCGAGCGGGCTGCGTGACAGCACACCGCCATCATCGCTCACGAGATTGCCGAGCGCGCGGATCAGCCCAGCTTCACCATACAGCCTGCGAGCGCGGCCTTCGGCAAGAAGCAGGCCAGCCGCAGTAATCGCGGTCCAGCCTGCCACTTCGGCAAGGATATCCTCCGACTTTCCGACATGACGATCGAGCCAGCGCGCCGTCTCTTCGAACGTCATCAGGACCCGCGCGCGCAGCTTGCGGTCCTGACTGGAGAGCAGGAGGGGAGCGTGGATCAGCCACGAAAGCAGGCGGTGCCCGGCGTTGGCCACCGCCCATGCCGGGCCCGCACCGGGACGGGGATTGGGAGCAATCCACGCGGTGAAGATCCGTTCGGCGACAGGTGCGCATTGCGGCCGGGCCGCGCAGCTGGCCAGATCGCCTAGCCAGCTGAAGCCATGGACCATGCGTTCGAATGGCGGTGAGAGCCGAGGACCGCTGAATTCGGTATCCGCAATGGGCAGCTTGACGCCATGAAGCAGAAAGTGCCCTGCCCGCAGCGCCGTACCGGATGCCGGATCACCGGGCAGCGCGCTCGCAACCGTTGCTGTCAGCCGAGGCCTTGCGCGCTTCCGGAAGGGATTCAGTGCGGATGGGGGAAGTCCAAGCCCATAGGCAAGTCGGATCAGGCGTTCGCCGGCGCCAACCTGCGGCGGTGAGAAATCGGCGATGGCCAAGGCCCGCCCGGGCTCCAGCGGGGCAATTTCGCTATCGTTTTCGCTGTCGTTCGATGCGGGCGGCACGGCGCTTTCTGCCGCGATCGGTCTTGATTTGGGAGAGAGGATTGCAAGCGGTTCCGGTTCCGGGCCGAGCCTTAGTGCGGGCCGCAGCGCATCGCTATCGAGCGTCACCCCATTCTCCGGCCCGCTGATCAGGCCTCGATCCGAGGCTGGACGGATACCGGGGAAAAGGCCCGCCATTGTGTCAGTCAGCGCCCTTCAGCGCGGCAATATTGGCGGCGTAGCAGGAGGGGCCGCCCTTGAAGGTGGCGGTGCCCGCAACCAGTACATCGGCACCGGCATCTGTGCACTGCCGGGCCGTGACGAGATCCACCCCACCATCCACCTCGAGGTGAATCGGGTTCCCCGTCTTGTCGATCATCTTGCGCACCGCCTCGATCTTGCGGAGCTGGCTGGTGATGAAGCTCTGCCCACCAAATCCCGGATTTACGCTCATCACCAGGACCAGATCGATCTCCTCGATAAGGTAGTCCAGCATCTTGGCCGGCGTACCGGGATTGAGCGCGATGCCGGCTTTCTTGCCCAATGCGCGAATGGCCTGGACCGTCCTGTGGATGTGCGGTCCGGCTTCGGGGTGAACAGTGATGATGTCCGCACCCGCAGCCGCAAACGCCTCCAGATACGGATCGATCGGGGCAATCATCAGGTGGACGTCGAACGGCTTGGTGCTGTGCGGGCGAAGCGCCTTCACCACGCCGGGACCGATGGTGATGTTCGGCACGAAATGACCGTCCATCACATCGACATGCACCCAGTCTGCACCCGCTGCGTCGATTGCCCGCACTTCCTCACCAAGCCGGGCGAAATCGGCAGAAAGAATCGATGGAGAGATCAGCGGCGCGGCCATTACCAAAACTCGCAAACAGGGGTCAGCGGCAGTTGACGCACATGCGCCCGGCGGCCCTGCCTCATGCGATTACCGGTGGCGAATCATCGGAACAAGCGCAGATACCTCCCTTTTCCACACGCATTATCCCTATTTGCGGCCGTTTCGGCGCAAAGACGGCTGGCGTTTGCCACCAACTCTGACTGCGCTGCGAAACAATGCGACAATGTTCGCCTTGCCGAACATGGTAAAGGTTGCCTATGCCGCCGCCCAGTCCGCTGCGCGATTTCCGGGCGTGCCGATTTTGGGAAGAATGTCATGATGCTGCCGAAGTGGCGGACCGCCCTGGCATCGATGCTGGGATTGATGATCGCGCCGCAGGGAGTGCTTGTAGCGCCGGCGCTGGCGGCCCCTGCCTGTATCGGGCCGGCAAGCGAGACCTGGATCAACATCACCGTTGATCGGGTGCGCAACAGCCGAGGGCTGATCACGGCGACGCTCTATCCGAACGATCCCAAGCGTTTCCTGGTCAAGAACGGATCGTTCTACGTCGCGAGCACACCTGCAACGGTCGGACAGACCAGATTCTGCCTGTTTGTGCCTCATCCCGGAAACTACGCGATAGCGATCTATCACGATGAGGATTCGTCCGGCACGATCAACCGCGGCGGGCTTTTTGGCATCCCCACCGAGGCTGTCGGTTTCTCGAACAATCCGACAATCTTCCTCGGACCGCCTTCGCTGCGTTCGACGCTCGTGAAGATCGAACGCCCGAACCAGTCGATCACGATCAATCTGCGGAAGTTCTGATCGGACCCGTCAGGTTGCCGCGAAAGCGGCCGTGAGATGGCGGGGCGCCAGTTCCTCGGCAAGGGCGTGCGCGCGAGGATCATCGACATCCATCCACCAGGCACCGCCGATTTCGTAGGTAGCGGCGCGGCCGCGGTCTGCCAGCCACTGCATGCCATCGGAGAGGCTGCCTGACTTGCCGGCTGCAATGGCCGCCGCGATCGCTTCGGCAAGGCGCGGAGTGGCGAGAAAGGCCCCGCAATCCACTGCATCCCATGCGGGGATAGTCTTGCCGATTGCGCTGATGAAGCCGTGCGCATCGGTCTTTACCCATGTGGCATCGTCGGGATCGATCAGCGGGCTTTCGGTCTGCCGGTCGATCGCCAGGGTGACATCGCGCGTTTCGCTGCCGGTGCTGCGCAGGCCGCCGAGAATGGCGCTGTCGAACATGTGATCAGCCATCATCAGCAGATAATCGCCAGCGCACCGCGAAGCGCCGGCCATGACCGAATAGCCATTCGGCTTGCTCCAGTCGCCGACGCGGACAGGCTCGATGGCCACATTCACGCGCCGCGCCAGATCGGTCAGAAACGCTTCGACCGCCTCGGCCTGATGGCCGGTGACGACTACTACCCGCGTCACTCCGGCGGCAGCGGCCTGCCGGATCCCGATCTCGATCAGAGGGACGCCGCAGACCGGCGTGAGCGGTTTTGACGGCGACAGCGCAGCCAGTCGGCTGCCGTAGCCGGCGGCAATGATCACGGCATCCATCGGGGCAGTCCTCTTCCCGGGCCGGGTCCCTTAACGCCGACGGCGCCGATCCTGCTTGAGGACCGGCGCCGCCAGTTTCATGTTCGCTGAATGGCTTACTCGGCAGCCAGCGCGGTTTCCGAGATGTATTCGTCGACCAGCTGGGCGGCGACATCGTCGTTGAACTGCTGCGGAGGATGCTTGCAGAAGTAGGCCGACGGACCGATCAGGGCCCCGCCTTCGCCGCGCTCCAGCGCGACCTTGCAGCAGCGGATTGCATCCATGACGCAAGCTGCCGAGTTCGGGCTGTCTTCGACCGAAAGACGCAGCTCGAGGTTCATCGGAACGTTGCCCCACTGCGTGCCTTCAAGGCGCAGGAAGCAAAGCTTGTTGTCCTTCTGCCAAGGCACGTAGTCGGATGGACCGACGTGGATGTTCTCGTCCGCAAGGCGCTGCGCAAGCATGGCCTGAACCGCTTCGGTCTTCGATTCCTTCTTGGAACCAAGGCGCTGGCGATCGAGCATGTTCATGAAATCGGTGTTGCCACCGGTGTTGAGCTGGTAGGTCTTTTCGACCGTCACGCCGCGCGCGCCGAACAGGCTCGACAGAACGCGGTGAACGATCGTCGCGCCGACCTGCGCCTTGATGTCGTCGCCGACGATCGGAATGCGCTTGGCACGGAACTTGGCTTCCCACTCGGGACGGCTGGCGATGAACACCGGCATGCAGTTGACGACGCCAACGCCCGCTTCAAGCGCGCATTCCATGTAGAATTCGGTCGCGGCTTCCGAACCGACGGGCAGGAAGTTGAGCAGAACTTCCGCGCCGGATTCGCGCAGCGCTGCCACGATGGACTCGTGGGTCGCCTCGGGCGCGTCAGCCAGGATGAAGCCGCGATCACCCATGCCGGTCATGTGATCGGCAACGCCGTCAAGGATCTTGCCCATCATCACCTTCGCGCCCGTTGCCGGAACGGTCGGCTGGAACACGGCGGTGCAGTTCGGAGCAGCGAAAATGGCTTCGGCGATGTCCTTGCCGACCTTGCGGGCGTCGACGTCGACACCCATCACGAACTCGACGTCACCTGCACCGTAGCCGCCAATCCGCTCATGGATCAGGCCCGCCGACGAGTTGGTGTTGCGGTAAAACTCTACACCCTGCACCAGCGAGCTTGCGCAGTTACCTACGCCGATCACTGCGACCTTGATTGGCTTCATTTTAACCAGATCCCCTTGGGCAAACGGAATGCCGTTGTAACTAAACTGCCTCACTCCACACAAAAGCTCCAGATTGCAAGGAGATTTCCGCAGCGTCATGCAAGCACATGCATGGCGGTGGCAAGCCGGCAACCCCTGAGGCCTTTTGCAGATGCGCCATTGATTGCCGGAAGGCGTTGCCAGAGGGCTTGAAACTCCCTGAATTCTCTTGAATCGTCGGCTTTTTTGCCCGCTTTTCCGGCACAAATCTCAAGTTCCGCAATGCAGCAAATTTGCGCCATGGACCTGCCCTGTCGGGCTAGCAAACCGGGCCTCCTCTTCGGCGAGGAGCCTGTGTGTTGGTCACGAATCAACGGGATTTGGCCTCTCCAAGCCTGCCAAGCAGAAGCGCGGCGGCGATGAGCGCCATCCCGAGCGCGTCCAGCAGACCCATTGTCTCGCCGAATGCGAGCCATCCGATCAGGATCGATACTGCTGGCTGGGTCAGGAGGACGACGCCAATGATCAGGGCGGAGAAATGGCGCAAGGCAAAGACGATCAGCCCTTGCCCGACAACCTGACTGCAGAACGCGAGAGCGATCAGGGGCCACCAGACGTGCGGCCACACCGGCTCGCCCAGCCAAAGAGCGATTCCCAGCATCACGGGGGCGCTGGCGAGTGTCGAGGTGAACAGCAGCTCCCAGCTTTCGAACCGGCCACGCGCGCCCTGGAGCAGCATGATATAGAAGAAGTAGAACACACCCGCGAGGATGCAGAACAGATCGCCGATCAGGGTCACGTGGTCGATTTCGAGCGACCGTCCCAGCAGAATGGCGGCTCCGCTGATGGCTGCGACCATCGCGGCCAGTTCGATGCGATGCGGCAGGCGCTTGGCGGCGACCAAGCCCCAGACCATCAGGATCAGGCTGCCGGAATTGCCGAACAGCGATGCATTGCCGAGCCGGGTATAAGCTATGCCGATATGCCAGCTCGCAAGATCGAGCGCAAAGGCGACGCCCGCCGTTGCGACGAGTAGCCAGGCCTTCAGCGGGGTGGCATCGCGGGCCGGCCGGTGCTGGCGCACAGCGAGTATCGCAAGCACGGGAAGCGGCAGGAACAGACGCCAGAAGCCCGCCGAAACCGGACCCGAATCCGCCATCCGCACGAACCACGGGCCGAGCGCGAGGGCAAAGTTTCCGCCCAGCAGAGCCACGAAATGCCAAGGATTGGGGAGTGGCGTTTCACGCCGGTCTTCGATGCTTGTCATGGTCCGCTGATCATCTCACGCTTGTCATGCGGACACCGGCATCCTAGCTGAGTTGCAAATGGAAACCCTGTCGGGCGCGACAGGGTCTGGCTATCAGGTTAGGGGGCTGACGCCGATAACGCGAAGCCTCACTGTGATCCCGGCCATAGAGCGCCCGCCCGGATTTCCCAAGTGCCACTTCTGCAAGTCGTTTTCCCTTAGCGCGAACGATCCCTTCGTATCTCGCATTCGCATTCCGAGAAGGACACTCATCGATGCATGAATCGCTTTTCCGGCCGATCCAGCTTGGTGCCATTACTGCCCCGAATCGCATCCTGATGGCACCGCTGACGCGCGGCCGCGCCGGGCCTGATGCCGTTCCGACCGAGATCATGCAGACCTACTACCGCCAGCGCGCCAGTGCCGGCCTGATCATCAGCGAGGCAACCGGGATCAGCCGTGAAGGATCCGGTTGGCCGAGCGCGCCGGGCATCTGGACCGACGCGCAGGTCGAGGCTTGGAAGCCGGTTACCGAAGCCGTTCACGAAGCTGGTGGCCGCATCATCATGCAGCTCTGGCACATGGGGCGCATCGTGCACCCCTACTTCCTTGGTGGCGAGCTGCCTGTTTCAGCATCGGCAACGAAGGCGCCGGGCCATGCGCACACGCCGGAAGGCCGCATGGACAATGTCGTGGCCCGTCCGCTCCGGCTCGACGAGATGCCGCGGATCGTCGATGACTATGGTCATGCTGCCGAGAACGCGAAGCGCGCCGGTTTCGATGGTGTCCAGCTCCACGGTGCAAATGGCTATCTGATCGACCAGTTCCTGCGCAATTCCTCGAACCTGCGCGATGACGATTACGGCGGCAGCCCGGAAAACCGCGTGCGTCTCATGCGTGAGGTGATGGAGCGGTTGGTGGCCATCTGGGGCGCCGACCGCGTTTCGATCCGCCTGTCCCCCAACGGCGAAAGCCAAGGCGTCGACGATAGTGACCCCGCCACGCTCTATGCCGAAGCGGCCCGGGTGCTCGAGCACCTGAAAGTCTCGTTCATCGAACTGCGGCAGCCGGGGCCGGATGGTACCTTCGGTGCGACTGATGTCCCCCCGCAGGACCACGTGTTCCGCCAGCACTACTCGGGGCCGCTGGTTCTCAACAGCGACTACACACCCGCAGGTGCCGACGCCGATGTCGCGTCCGGGCGCGCTGACGCGGTCAGCTTTGGGCGGCCCTACATCTCGAACCCCGATCTCGTCGAACGGATCCGGGTCGATGCCGAGCTTGCGCCGAATGTCGGCGTACCGCAGACGTGGTACTTCCCGGGCGAGGCGGGCTATATTGACTATCCGACGCTTGCCGAGGAGCAGACCCGCGCCACTGCTTGAATGGCCACAGCGCGGTGGGGCAGGTTCATAGGAGCAAGACATGCGCACCATTCCGCGATCCTGGCTGTTCGTGCCTGGCGATAGCGAAAAGAAGCTGCTCAAGACGCCGGAGACGGGTGCCCATGCGCTGATCGTCGATCTGGAAGACGCGGTGGCGGTTTCGGCGAAGCCTGCTGCGCGACAGATGACACGCGACTGGCTTGAGGTGCATCGGCGCCAGATCACGATGCGCAAGCAGGCGCGGTGGGTGCGGATCAACGCTGTAGAAACCGGCCTTTGGCGCGAGGATCTTGCCGCCGTTATGCCGGGTGCTCCGGAAGGCATCATGCTGCCGAAGGCGGAAGGGCCCGAGCAGATCCGGCAGGTCGCGGCTGAAATCTACGAGCTCGAACAGCGGCATGGCATCCCCAATGGCCAGACCCGCCTGCTTCCGCTGGTAAGCGAAACACCGCGCGCCGCGCTGACGATCACGGCCTATATGGATGCCTCCATGCCGCGTCTGGCAGGTCTCACCTGGGGGGCGGAAGACCTCTCTGCCGAGCTTGGCGCTGCGCGCAAGCGCGATGCCGATGGGCATTGGACCGATGCATTCCGCTTCGTTCGGGCTCAGACCCTGCTTGTCGCCCATGCCCGTGGAGTCTGGGCCATCGACACGCTCTACGCTGATTTCCGCGATGTCGAAGGTACGAAGCGCGCGGCAGAAGCAGCCCGCGCGGACGGGTTTGCCGGCATGCTCGCAATCCATCCGTCCCAGGTGCCGCTGATCAATGCGGCCTTCACGCCGAGCGAGGAGGAGCTCGCCTACGCGCGGGCTATCGTCGATGCGTTTGCTGCCAATCCTGGGGTAGGGGCTCTGCAGCTGCAGGGCAGGATGCTGGATCAGCCGCATCTGCGTCAGGCAAAGGCGCTACTCGGCATCGATTAACCGGACCGCCGGCTCAGGGATTCGCCGGTTTTGCGCTTGCCGCGGTTTTTGGAGCGGTGGGAGCTGTGTCTGCGTTTGCGGGATCGATCTCGGCATTCGCGTCCGTGGCTGCGCCGGACGCGTCGGCAGCCGTGCTCGCGTCGGCCTTGGCTGCTGCGCTATGTGCAGTCGGCGCCAGCGGTGCCTGCGCCTGCGACCGATCGGTTTCGAGCATGGCATCACTGACCGAACCCGGCAGAATTTCGCCGCTGGCGGTTGCACCCGCCTGCGGTGCGGACGACTTCCCGCACGCACTCAGCAGGAGCAGAGGCGCCAGGGCGCAAACCAGTGATCGTGATGGCAGGTGAAGGCTCATGACGGGTCCTTGGCGGCAGGGTTCGCCGTATCGCGCGGTTCTAGGTGGGCAAGAAATTCCTCGCACCGTGCGAGTAATGCCCGATCCCACTCCTCCGGCGCAACCGAAATACCGAGCGCGGCAAGGCTGGTGACCCCATAGTCCTCGATGCCGCAGGGCACGATTCCTCCGAAATGGGTGAGGTCGGGCGCGAGGTTCACTGAAAAGCCGTGCATCGTCACCCAGCGCCGGATGCGGATACCGATGGCACCGATCTTCGCTTCACGGCCGTCTGCGCCGCGAGTCCAGATGCCAACCCGACCGGCTGCCCGCCATGCCTCTACTCCGAAGTCGCCCAGCGTATCGATGACCCAGCCTTCGACCGCATGGACAAAACCGCGCACATCGCGCGCGCGCTTGCCAAGATCGAGAACCAGATAGCCAACGCGTTGTCCGGGGCCGTGGTAGGTATAGCGCCCGCCCCGCCCGGCTTCGACGACATCGAAGCGGCGATCGAGCAGTTCTTCGGCTGCTGCACTGGTTCCGGCGGTGTAGACTGGCGGATGTTCGAGCAGCCAGATCAGTTCGCGCGCCTTGCCCTCCTGCACGGCCGCGTTGCGCGCCGTCATCGCATCCAGTGCGTCGCGGTAGGGTACCAGATCCTGCGCCTGAAGGATCTCGATCTCATCGGAAGGAATCATGGCGCAAGCGCATGAACGCGTGGCCGCTCGCTGGCAAGGCCGACTAGGGGATGATTGCACCGCAGCAGGGGGTGCGCATTTCTTTCGGTCCTGCTAGGGCTGCGCCGGAAAGGGACATGACTGCCGTGACAACTTTGGACAGCAGTGCGGCCTGGGCCAGCGCAACGCGCATGGTCGCCGCCAACCGTGACCTTCTCATGGCGATTGCCGGGGTATTCTATGTGCTTCCGGGTCTTGCCGGCGCGGTTTTTGCACCATCTCCGACGATGACGTCAGATATGTCCGAGACGCAGATGCTCGCCGTGATGCAGGATTATTACGCCAGCTCGCTGCCGATCCTTCTGGTCCTGTCCCTGCTCCCCATGGCCGGGATGCTGACAATGCTGGTCGCGATGCTCGATTCCGCACGGCCCACCGTAGCGCAAGCGATCCGGCATAGTGTCCGTGCACTGCCGACCTATTTCGTGGCGCAATTGATGATCGCGCTTGGCATCCTTCCGCTTTCGATTGCGCTGGCGAGTGTCCTCTCGCTGATCCTTCCGGATCGTCTGGCGGTGTCGTTAGCGCTCGGTCTGCTGCTCTACCCCGTCATGCGGACCATGCTGGTCGGGCCGGTGGTTGCCGGAGAGGGCGTGCGCAATCCTGTCACGGCCATTCGCGAGAGTTTCCGCCTCACCCGGCGCAATGCCGGGCGGATCCTGCTCTTCATCGGGATGGCGGGGTTCGTGTTTCTGATTGTCTATGGCCTTGTGATGATGTTCGTCGGGGTGGTTCTTGTCCTGTTGCTCAAGGGTGAGCCACAGCGTTTGCTGGGTGAGGGCGTGGCCGGCGTGCTCCTGGCGGTCGGCTATACCTATTTTGTTGCCATGCTTGCGGCGATCTACCTCCAACTCGCCGGCGAAGCGGCTGGCACAGCGGATCGGTAATCGCGATGGATGAAGCGAATGTGCAGCTGCCGCGAAGCCGCATGGCGCTGCTGTTCATGGTCATGCTCGTCACGGCCGCTGGCAACACCGCCATGCAGTCGGTCATGCCCTCGATCGGCACGCATTTGCATATCGCCGATGTCTGGGTGAGCCTCGCCTATAGCTGGTCGGCGCTGCTGTGGATGCTGCTCGCACCGTTCTGGGCGCGCCGGTCGGACCGGCGTGGGCGCAAGGCAATGATGGCTTTGGGGCTCGTGGGCTTCGCAGTCTCCTTCGCCTTGTGCGGCGCGGCGCTTTATGCGGGCCTCAGTGGCACCATCGGAGGCCTTACCGCCATCCTCCTGTTTGCGGCGGCCCGGTCACTCTACGGGACCTTCGGCTCTGCTGCGCCGCCGGCGGTGCAAGCTTATGTCGCCAGCCGGACCAGCCGTGCCGAGCGGACGCAGGCGCTTTCAATGGTGTCCTCGAGCTTCGGCCTTGGAACCGTGCTGGGCCCGGCGCTTGCCCCGCTGCTCATCCTGCCGGGGCTTGGTCTTATCGGCCCGTTTGCGGCCTTCACGCTCGCGGCAGTCGTCGTGTTGGTGCTGCTTCGGCTGCGCCTGCCCGACGACGATCCCCGGTTTGCCGGTCGCGGCGAAATCCTGGGCGAGCCGATGAGCGCCTTCTCCATCCCGCGAATGGGTGATGCAAGCGATGCGGCGAACGACCGTTTCCATGCCGAACCAGAGCTTGAGCCGCATTCGGTGGACTCGAAAGTCGGCAGGTTGCGCTGGCGCGATCCGCGTTTGCGGGCATGGCTTGCCGCTGGAACACTGGGCGGGCAGGCACAATCCATCCTGCTCGGCGTAGTAGGTTTCCTACTCCTCGATCGGCTGGGCCTGCGTCATCAGCCGGATGCTGCGGCAGGCCCGATCGGCCTTGTCCTCATGTGCGGTGCGGTCGCTACACTCCTCGCTCAGTGGGGGCTCATCCCGATGATGAAGCTCGGGCCCCGCACCTCGACGCAGTGGGGCATGGGCCTTGTGGCTGTCGGGACGCTGGCCATGGCGACCGGCCGTGATCTTCACGCCATCGCGACCGGCTTTGCCATCTGTTCGCTCGGATTCGGCATGTTCCGTCCCGGCTTCACATCGGGCGCGAGCCTTGCCGTCACGCCGGCCGAACAGGGCCAATCGGCGGGCATTGTCGCTGCAGTCAACGGGTCAGCCTACATCATTTCCCCGGCCATCGGCGTGTGGCTCTACAACCACTCGAACTGGCTGGCGTGGGGCGTTGTCGAGATGCTGTCCCTGACCGTCATCCTGATCTGCACCTTTGGCATGCGCCGCGATCCGGCGACCTGACGCAGATCAGGGCAGCTCCAGCCGGGCAACCACCCGGCCTGCAGCCGCATCATGCAGACGGACTGACAGCATCAGCAGTAGGTTGAGGACGACTGACAGGTACAGGAAGTACCACAGCGGGCTTCCTGCGATCATCGAGCAGCCAAGCAGGATCGCGCGGGGATTAGGGCCGAGATAGCGCAGCATCACCAGCAGCGGGCGCTGTTCTCGCTGCACTTCCGCTCTGATCTGGCCAAGGCGAACAGGATCATTTGCCATGGCCTGCGTGACGGCAGCATCGATCCGCAGCGCGTTGGGGCTCATGCCTGCCGCAAGCCGCAGATAGCCGGCCACAAAGGCGCGCAGCACCCAGCCGATTCCGCCCTGGTCGCGGAACAAGGCGGAGTTGTTGCCGCTCGCATTGTGGAGCCACGGTGTCCCGTAGGTCCAATGCTGGTAGAACCGCCGCTGCACCTCGACATGATTGGCCTGCACGATGTGGCTCGCTCCGGCCGCCAGCGCCCAGAACCACGCCCAGCCCGGACCCAGCGCACGGGTGAGGATAAATGCCAGAAGCACATAGAGGACGATGTGGCTGGCGTAGTCGCAGATGCCATCAACCAGCTCGCCCAGCGGGCTCGTGCGACCAGTGATGCGCGCGAGATCGCCATCCGCGCCATCGACTACATGCCATGACATGTGGAGCAACATGCCGAGCATAGCGAAGAGCGGGCCGGACGTGCTCCAGTAAACAGCCCCAGCCGCCACCACCATAAGCCCGCCGAACACCGAAACCATGTTGGGTGTGATTGGCGTGGGGGCCAGCAGACGCGCCAGTTGCCACGCGAGCGGGTGGTAGAGGTAGTGGTTGAGCGCGTCCTGCATCTCCCGCGCTCGCGCCGGTCGCTTCATGGCTGCAGGCCTGGCTGGCGATGGGGATGTGCTCATGCTGCCAGTTTCACCCTATTTGCGTGCGCCAAGATCGCCCTGACCGACCGTCCCGCTTGCCATTGCCAGCATGGCGTCGAGGCTCTTCTTCGCACCGAGCCGCAAGGTTTCTTCAATCTCGATCCGCGGGGTCAGATCACGCAGCGCGAGATAGAGCTTTTCGAGCGTGTTCAGTGCCATGTACGGGCAAATGTTGCAGTTGCAGTTCCCGTCAGCACCGGGCGCACCGATGAAGGTCTTGTCCGGCAGCGCCAGCTGCATCTGGTGAATGATGTGGGGTTCGGTCGCGACGATCAGCGTATCGCCCGGGAATGTGCGCGCGAATTGCAGGATACCGCTGGTCGAACCGACATACTCGGCGTGGTCTACGATATGCGGCGGGCATTCCGGATGCGCGGCAACTGGTGCGCCGGGGTGCTGCGCCATCAGCTTGAGCAGCTCGGTTTCGGAAAAAGCCTCGTGCACGATGCAGACACCAGGCCAGAGCAGCATCTCGCGGCCGAACTTGCGGTTGAGATAACCGCCGAGGTGCCTGTCGGGACCGAAGATGATCTTCTGTTCGGGCGGGATCTGGGCCAAGATCGTTTCGGCACTCGAGGAGGTGACGATCACGTCACTGAGCGCTTTCACCTCAGTCGAGCAGTTGATGTAGGTGAGCGCAATGTGATCCGGGTGGGCCTCGCGGAATGCGCGGAACTTTTCGGGCGGACAGGAATCCTCAAGGCTGCACCCGGCGTCCATGTCGGGCAGGACCACGATCTTCTCCGGGCTCAGGATCTTGGCAGTTTCCGCCATGAACTTCACGCCGCAGAAGGCAATGACCTCAGCGTCAGTTGCTGCGGCCTTCCGCGAGAGTTCCAGAGAGTCGCCGACAAAATCGGCAAGGTCCTGGATTTCGGGCTTCTGATAGTAGTGCGCCAGGATCACCGCCTTGCGGTCCTTGCGCAGCCGATCGATTTCGGATCGCAGGTCGAGGCCGGAAAGATTGGCAGGCTGGGCTGTCATCGCTCGAAATCCCCTGGGTCGAGAGGAGACCTGTGCCCCCTCTTCTCCGCCCGGCACTTAGGCACCGCCGCCGCAACGGGCAATAGCCTCTGCGTACGCGGACATCTCCGGCATCCCGGCCAGCACCTGAATTGCGCCATTGAGCGCAAAGATCAGACCCATTGCGGAGACAGTCGCCGGGCTATGGCTTCAGCAGTTCTCCATCGATCGAAACCGACAACTTGACGTCTCCAAATCCGGCCACCTTCAGAGGGATGGCAAGGTTCTGGCGGATCGCGTCCTTCGCCGCGGAACGTGCCAGGCCCAATAGCACCGGGTTCGCAGCCTGCTCCACGGCCATGCGTTCGGCGAGCCTTGTGTTGTCGCGCGTGAGCTTGTCTTGCGCGGCGCGCGTGATCCACACGCCTTCGCGCAGATATTGCGCGCGTGCCTCGTCGAGGTTCGGACGGGTTACTTCAAGTGCCGGGAGGCGCACGGTAAGTGTGCGGCTTGCCTTGTCCCAGCTCATGCGGTCCCGGCCGACCTTGCCAAGATCGATGGCGTAGTCGACTCGGGCCGGAATGACCGCAACCTGATGCGCAGTGACAAGGCCAAAAAGCCGGCTGTCATCGCTGGCCACAACGGGTGCCAGTTCCGCGCTGAACACGGTAAGGCGGTTCTGCTTGTCAAACGCGACGAGGCTCGTCGCAAGCGGATCCCCGATCGGAGCCGGCTGCCACATCTGCCATGCTAGCCAGGCGGCCAATGCAGTTGCGCATAAAAAGAGGAACCAGGGCAGAATCGCCAGCCGCCCACGAGCACGCCCGGTGGGAACCGATATGGGAACTTGCGGGTTCAGTGGATCAAGGCCCATTGCTGCTCCGGCCCATCCGGGCCGCGCGTGATCCGGCCCTGTGTCTCGAGATCGATTAGGTGTGCCAGTACCGAGCGCCCGGCGGCCCCGTTCAGGCGCGGATCGAGGCCCTTGTACATCTGCGCCACCATCTCGGGAATGGTGCAGGGCGCCTCACCCAGAAGACGTACGATCTGCGCCTCCCGCTGACGCCGATGACCAATCATCCCGCGCACAAGCTGCTGCGGCTTGGTCACCGCCGGGCCATGCGCCGGGTAGTATACCCGATCCTCGCGGCCCTGCAGTTTCTGAAGCGACAGCATGTAGGCGTTCATGTCTCCGTCCGGCGGGGAGACGACGGTCGTCGACCAACCCATGACATGATCGCCGGTGAACAGTGCGCCGGATTCCAGAAGTGCGAAGCACAAGTGGTTGCTCGTATGGCCAGGTGTCGCGACCGCCTGAAGGGTCCAGCCGTCGCCCGAAAGCAGGTCGCCATCGCCCAGCACCCGGTCCGGCTTGTACAGCGGATCGAATTCAGCATCCGCCCTCACGCCGATGCCGGCGCCGCTGTCGTCAATGGCAAGCGCCGCACAGCCGATGATGGGAGCGCCGGTAGCGGCCTTGAGAGGCAGGGCGGCGGGGCTGTGATCCCGGTGCGTGTGGGTGCACACAATCGCAACCAGTCGCTGGCCCGCAATCGCCTTGAGGATGGCGTCGACATGGCCTTCACCGTTCGTATCGGCGTGTCCTGAGACACCGGTGCCAGTCGGGCCGGGGTCGATCACCGCCACATCGCTGCCACTCCCCACCAGATAGGTCTGGGTGCCATTGAAGGTGTAGGGCGAAGGATTGGGCGCCAGCACCCGCCGCACTTGCGGCTCCAGCGGCACGGCAATGCCGGTGTTCCATTCGGATCGATCGGGGATGGAGACGCCCGGCGGAGGATTGGTGGAAGCCATGGGCGGGATATGGGGATTTTCGGAGGGCGACGCAACGACGCGTCGATTGGCTATGGCCTGGGAAGATCAGAGTGCTGCCGGAATGGCCACCGACAATCTTTGGCGCAGGCGCTCGACCGCGCTGCCGGGGAACTCGACATCGCCTCGCCATGCGCGTTCGAGGCGCTGGATGCGGGCATAAAGCCGCTCGCTTTCCTGCACGCAGCGCTGGGCTTCAGCCGGAAGGGCCATGACCTGCAGGGCATCGCTGAGCGGGAAGTTGGCGATCAATCTTCCATGTCGGCGCAGCTGCAATTCGCTGAGCTCGCCTGCAAAATAGGCCCGATGATTGAGCAGCCACGCGAGGCAATGCATGATCCGTGTCGTTGTGCGCAGTGCTTCGCAGCTCACCTGAACGTGCGCGAGATCTGCGTCGGGATCGTCATTTGCACCCACGAGCGCGCGCCTGTCATGCCCCTGGCGCAACCGGTCGAATACCGCGCGCGCTTCCTCGGAGAGTACAAGTGCCTCCGCGTAAAGCGCCTCTATGATGCGCGGATTGAGATTGGGCATGAGGGCCATCAGATGCGCATAAGCCTATCCATATCCCCCACTCAACACATCGCTGCCGGTGCGTTCACCACGATTTGAAAACTGTGCCGGAACGATACGTTCGCCGATGCGGCACGGTTGCTGTTCAGCGTGAGTCAAGAATCTGTAATCAGGCAATAATGTCCGGAATCAGATAGTCCTCGAGCAACGTGATTTGATCCTTGAGGCGTAACTTCCGCTTTTTGAGCCGCGCGACTTGCAATTGATCATGCGCGCCGGTGCCAGACAGTGCATCGATGGCCGCGTCGAGATCGCGATGCTCGATCCGCAGCATTTCGAGCCGCTTGCGCATTTCGTCTTCGGTCAACCGCGCCACTCCCAGATATTGCCCTGCGCCGACGAGATCGCGTTGTGCCCTGCCGCGTGTTTGCAGGCCGCAGCGCGTTAACGCTTAGCTGCAACCGGAATACGCACAAACGCGCGATTTGGACATCCCGGCGCAGATTGGCTTGCAAGATACGGTGATTGTGGGAGCATGACAACGCGCCCGCTCGAACGAGTCGAGGCCGACACGTCCATGCCGGCGCAAAACTTCGGCCTTTCTGCTCTTGCGGCGATCCTGCTGCTGGAGTGGGTCGAAGCTGGTGTCCTTGAGGAGGTTGCCGCATGGAACTGTCGCATATCAGCGCTCTTGAATCCAAACATGCTGGTCTTGAACGGCGCATCGCCGAAGAACAGGGACGTCCGTCGCGCAACGACGCGCTGATCAGGGAATTGAAGCGCCGAAAGTTGCGAATCAAGGAAGAGCTGGCGCAGTTCCAGCAGGTGCACTGACGCCGACATACCCCTCGATCGCTGCAGGCTGGCCGGGGATACCGGCCAGCCTTTTGCACTCCTACACATCCATCTCCACTCGCTGCCGAGGGGCTATTCCTCGAAGATCGCGGCTCAAGCGGATACGAATTCATCAACGACATCCGCACCGCAGTTTGCAAACGTTCCTGTCTGCGCTACGCCGTTCGACATGATCACAGCCGCTGCCGCTGCCCGCGCGATCTTGACCTCGCTTCACGAGGTTATGGCATCCCGCGCCGGTGCGCAGGCCAAGCTCAATCAGATCGTCGACATTATCGGTGACAAACTCAACAGTGAGGTCTGCTCGATCTACCTGTTGCGCGAAGGAATGCTCGAGCTTTTCGCGACGCGCGGTCTGAATCAGGCGGCGGTCCACGTGACGAGGATGGCGGTAGGCGAAGGCCTTGTCGGCACCATTGCAGCCAATATCGAAACCCTGAACCTGGCAGAAGCGGCGGCCCATCCCGACTTCGCCTTTTTCCCTGAGACCGGCGAAGAACGCTTCCACTCGTTCGCTGGCGTGCCGATCGTTCGGCGCGCGCGGGCGGTGGGCGTGCTGGGCGTCCAGCATGTCGAACCGCGGCGCTATGAAGAAGTCGAGATCGAGGCGCTCCAGACTGTCGCGATGGTGCTCTCGGAGCTCATCGCCAACGCGGACCTGATCGACGAAGAGGATGCACTTGGCGCCGATGCGCACCTGACCGGGCACGAGCGGATTCAGGGACTGACGCTGGTCAAGGGCCTCGCCAATGGTGTGGCCGTTTTTCACCAGCCGCGAGTAACCATCGAGCATGTCGTCGCAGAAGACACGGAGGCCGAGCGCCAACGAGTCTATCTGGCCTTCGACAAGATGCGCGAACAGATCGACCGGATGGCGAGTCAGGCCGAATTCGGCATGGGCGGAGAACATGAGGAGGTCCTCGAGACCTACCGCATGTTTGCCTATGACGAAGGATGGAGCCGGCGGATCAACGAAGCGATCGATTCAGGCCTCACTGCCGAAGCAGCGATTGAGCGGGTGCAGCAGCGTACGCGGATGCGCATGCGGCAGATCGATGACCCGCTGCTCGCTGACCGCATGCACGATCTGGAGGATCTTTCGAACCGCCTCCTGCGCATCGTTTCCGGCCAGCTCGGAACGGCGGCGAGTCTGGGGCTCAAGGGCGATGCGATCCTGATTGCGCGCAATCTCGGCCCTGCCGAATTGCTCGAGTATGATCGTCGGCGCCTCAAGGGCGTGATTCTTGAAGAAGGTTCACTCACGGCGCACGTGGTTATCGTCGCGCGCGCTATGGGCGTTCCTGTCGTTGGGCGCGTCCGAGGGCTGCGGGCCAAGGTTCGCGAGGGCGACCAGTTGCTCCTCGATGGTGATCAGGGCGTAGTCGATGTTCGCCCGGCGCCAAGTCTGGTCGAGGCGTTTGAAGCGCGTTTCGCACGCAATCGTGAACGGCAAGCGCTCTATGCTGCTATGCGCGATGTTGAGCCGGTTTCGGCCGACGGTCAGCGTATACGGGTCATGATCAACGCGGGCCTGCGCGATGACATGCCTATGCTGAACCTGACCGGTGCGGACGGAATTGGGCTGTTCCGTACCGAGTTCCAGTTCCTCGTTTCGGCAACCCTTCCTGCGCGTGAACGCCAGACGAGGCTTTACCGCGATGTGCTCGATGCGGCTGGCGATCGTCCGGTCGTGTTTCGCACGGTCGATATCGGCGGTGACAAAGTTCTGCCCTACCTTCGTCACAACGACGGTGAGACTGAAGAGAACCCGGCCATGGGCTGGCGCGCACTGCGCGTGGCGCTTGAGCGAGACGGCCTGCTAAAGGTTCAGGCGCGCGCTCTGCTGGAAGCCGCGGGTGGGCGTACGCTCAATGTCATGTTCCCGATGGTGACCGAACCGTGGGAATTCGATGCTGCTCGCGCCGTGTTCGAAAGTCAGCTCGCGTTCCTCAAAAAGCAAAAGAAGCAGCTGCCAGATGCGATTCGATATGGTGCGATGCTCGAAGTGCCAGCGCTGGCGGAATGCCTCGATGTGCTCGCGCCGCGCCTCTCGTTCCTGTCGATCGGAACGAACGACCTGACGCAGTTCCTGTTTGCAGCCGACCGCGCGAACCCGAAGCTTGCCGAGCGGTATGACTGGCTCTCGCCCGCGATCTTGCGGTTCCTGCGCAGGGTCGTGCTTGCCGTGGCACCATCGGGGACTGACGTTACAGTCTGCGGCGAGATGGGTGGCCGCCGGCTTGAGGCCCTTGCTCTACTGGGTATCGGCATAAGGCGTCTTTCGATCACCCCCGCAGCTGTAGGCCCGATCAAGGAACTCGTCCGCAAGGTCGAACTTCCGGCCATCCAGGCCGCGATGGAAGGTTGGCTTGCCCAGCCTCCTGCAGATCTTCGGGCTGCAATTGCGGCATGGGCCACCGCGCGCGGGATCGACTACGACTGATCTCGTCGCACTGGCGTGTCACATCATGCCGTTACTGACTCAAAGACATTGACTTTTCGGGTCGGGGCATGCTGCGTCCACTTGGGTTCGCAACCAAGCAGAGAATGCCCGGAACAACGATGAACGACGGGAACTACGCCGTGGCCGAGGACGGCGAACGCAATACGGTCAGCACCGACAACGCCTTTGATCTATCCGGTTCGGGTGGAGGTTCTGACGATGCGCCTGCAAGCGTTTCAGCGCGTCTGGTCGCGGCCCGTCACGTACTTGGCCTGAATGCCGACGAGATCGCGCGTCGGACCCGTGTAACCATTCGACATATCGAGGCGTTGGAGTCGGGTGATTACAGCGTTCTGCCGGGTAGGCCGTACGCAATCGGCTTTGCCAAGGCTTATGCACGAGCCGTTGGCCTTGACGACGATGAGATTGCCGATGCGGTCCGCCAGGAGCTTCAGGGCCGCGCGCCACGGCCCGAGCCCCGCGTGCTCAACCAGTTCGAAGTCGGGGACCCGGCTAAGACACCATCCAGACTTATCGGCTGGCTTGCGTTGCTGCTGGTTGGCGCCATTCTGGCCATGGGTGGCATATTCTGGCGCAGCTACTACGCCCCTGCCGTTTCGCTGCCGCCGCTGGTGCAGGCCGCCGAACCGGCTCCGCCAGCACCGCGGCCTGCGCAGGTGCGCCTCGCACAGCCTGCTGTTCCGCAGACTTCCGCGAATTACCCTGTGATTTTCACCGCGCTGGAAGATGGCATCTGGGTCAAGTTCTACGATGGGCAAGGCAAGCAGTTGATGCAGAAACAGCTTGCCAAGGGCGAAAGTTACACCGTGCCGGCAGACGCCATCAGTCCCAAACTCTGGACCGGCAGGCCCGATGCGCTTTCGATCACGATCGGTGGTCAGCCCGTGCCGCGCCTTGGTGAAGCCGAGAAGGTTATGAAGGACGTGCCAATCGACGCGGCAAGCCTGCGGGCTCGTCCGACCACGCCGGTTGCGGGACCAACACGGGGCGTTGCACCATCAGTCGGCTAAGCTTCCGAAAATGGCGGTGAGCTGTGTGAAACACAGTGATCAGTCTCGCAAATTTTTCCCAGATGCTTGCGCGCTGGCCTAAAGCGAGCGCATGGAAGCAGCTGTGATCCGACGGGAGTGACAATGAAGATGATGTTTGGCTCTGGCCGCAATAGTTCGGCAATGGCCCTCACCCTCGCTGCTCTTTCGGTAACTTTGCTGCCGATGGAATATGCTCCGGCTGCGCATGCGCAAGCCGCTCAAGAAACCACAGATCTCCGTTTGCGGCGAATCGAGGCGGAACTGCGGGCCGTGCAGCGCAAGGTTTTCCCTGATGGCGCCGGCAAGACTTTCGGTCCCGAAATCACTCCTCCCGTTTCCGGAGCGGCACCGCCTGCGCCAACGCCAACAGCAGTGACTGACCTGCTCTCGCGGATGGACGCAGTTGAATCTCAATTGCAGCGACTGACGGCTGCCAGCGAGGAAAACCAGAACCATATCGCCAAGCTCGAGGCACGACTGGTGACGCTCGAAGCGGCGGCTTCGGGTGCCGCAACCACTGCACCAGCTCCCGCCCAGGCAGCGCCGGTAAACCCTCCTGCCTCTGTGCCGGTCCCAGCTGCGGAACCGGCTCCGCCCGCCAAGCCAGCGGCGAAACCGGCTGCCAGCAAACCTGATGCCACGAAGGCAGAAGCCTCTCCTGATCGTGTGGCGGCTGTGATGGCAATCGAGAAGCCCTCGACCAACGACAAGGGAGAGGATGAGTACACCTACGGCTATCGCTTGTGGGAAGCCAAGTTCTTCCCAGAGGCGCAGCAGCAATTGCTTCGTTTCGTCCAGCAGTACCCGCGCCATTCCCGGATCAGTTATGCCCGCAATCTCCTCGGGCGAGCTTATCTTGACGATGGCAAGCCAGGCACTGCTGCGCAGTATTTCCTTCAGAATTATCAGGCCGATCGCAAAGGTGACCGCGCTGCGGATAGCCTGCTCTATCTCGGTGTTGCCATGAGCCGGCTCAAGGAAGAGAAGCGGGCCTGTGTGGCGTTCGCGGAGTTTCGTCAGACGTATCCAACCGAGTTGGCCGGGCGCCTGAAGTCGCAATATGAGGCTGCGACCAAACCGGTGGCCTGCAATTGATAGCCTGCTGCAATCCCGCTTCGCTGCGGATTGGCTAGCAATCTGGCCTGAGAACACGCCGGTAGGCTTGGCTGTTTCTGGCGGGCCAGACAGTCTTGGCTTGCTGCTACTGGCGCAGGCAGCGCTACCGGGCGGCTTCATGGTCGCGACAGTCGACCATGGGCTTCGGCCCGAAAGCGCCGCTGAGGCACAGTACGTTGCCGGACTGTGCGGTGATCTTGGAATTTCTCACGAAATACTGAGCATCGCATTGGAGCCGGGCTCAGCCTTGCAGGAGCGCGCGCGGGAAGCGCGCTACGCGGCCTTGGGCGCGTGGGCCCTGCGCACTGGCCTGAAGGCGATCGCCACGGCCCACCACGCGGACGATCAGGCGGAAACACTCCTGATGCGGCTTGCGCGCGGGGCCGGTGTGCGCGGTCTGGCTGCAATGAGGGCGCGATCGAACCTGCCCGGCATGCACGAATGCCAGTTGCTGCGCCCTCTTCTCGGTTGGCGCAGAAGCGAACTGGCCGGGATTGTCGCAGCAGCCGGACTTGAACCTGTGCTCGATGCCTCGAACACGGACATGCGCTTTGAGCGGGCGCGGATTCGCAAACAACTGAGCCATGCGATTGATCTCGACCCAATGGCTATCGCTGCGAGCGCCCGCCATCTTGCTGAAGCGGATGCAGCCATTGAATGGGCTGCCGAGCGCTGCCTTGGTACCCTCAGAATGCAGGGTGATAGACTGTTCTGGCATGCGGGCGGCGTTCCAAGGGTTGTTGCGCTCCGCGTACTCGAGCGGATCATCGCAAGGCTTGGAGGCTCAAGGCTCCGCGGGAATGCGCTCGCGCGCTGGCATGATCGTCTTGTGGCCGGCGAAATCGCGACACTTGCCGGCGTACGCGGCGATGGGCGGAAAGCGGAATGGTGCTTTGCCTTGGCTCCCAGACCCCGACGCAATCCTGATTCCCCGATGGGAAGTCCCTAGTACCCGAAATTCGCCGCCAAGGTTATATTGCGATTCCCCGAGGCCGTCCTACATTGGAAGGGCAAAATCATCCCCGGATCGAAAGCCGCGCCATGAACGACGACCAGCCGCAGGGTAACCCCTGGATCAAGAGCCTCCTGATCTGGGGCGGCATCTTTCTGGCGCTGCTGCTGGTCGTTTCGATGTTCAACACACGCACTGATCCGGCTGGGACGATGATCCCCTATTCCGACTTCCGCGCCAGTGTTGCCCAAGACAATGTGCGCGAAGTGCAGGTCGGGCCGGACCGCATCACCGGTACGCTCAAGAACGACCAGCAGTTCGCCACTGTTCCGGTTCCCGGCGATGTTGAGCTCACCAAACTCCTGCAGGAACATGGCGTTCGCTATGCGGGCAAGGCGCAGGAAGAGCCGAACCTGCTCCTCTACATCCTTGCTCAGTCGCTGCCGTTCCTTCTCATTCTCGGCGTTGCGTTTTTCGCGTTGCGCCAGGTCCAGAAGGGTGGCGGATCCGGCGCAATGGGCTTCGGCAAGTCAAAGGCGAAGCTGCTGACCGAACGCTCTGGCAAGGTCACCTTCGACGATGTGGCCGGTATCGACGAGGCTCGTGAAGAGCTGCAAGAGATCGTCGAGTTTCTCCGCGATCCCAGCCGCTTCTCCAAGCTTGGCGGCCAGATCCCGAAGGGTGCGCTACTGGTTGGCTCGCCGGGTACCGGCAAGACGTTGCTGGCACGCGCCATTGCTGGCGAAGCCGGGGTGCCCTTCTTTACCATTTCGGGTTCCGATTTCGTGGAGATGTTCGTCGGCGTCGGCGCTAGCCGCGTACGAGACATGTTCGATCAGGCAAAGAAGAACGCCCCTTGCATCGTCTTCATCGACGAAATCGACGCGGTTGGCCGGCACCGCGGCCATGGGCTCGGCAATTCGAATGACGAGCGCGAGCAGACGCTGAACCAGTTGCTTGTCGAGATGGACGGCTTCGAGGCCAACGAAGGTATCATCATCATCGCTGCGACGAACCGTCCTGACGTGCTCGATCCGGCGCTGCTTCGTCCCGGTCGATTCGACCGTCAGGTCGTGGTTCCGATCCCCGATATCGATGGACGCGAAAAGATTCTCAGCGTGCACATGAAGAAGGTGCCGCTTGCTCCGGATGTGCTTCCGCGGGTCATCGCGCGCGGCACGCCGGGCTTCTCGGGTGCCGACCTCGCCAACCTCGTCAACGAGGCTGCACTGCTGGCTGCCCGCCGCAACAAGCGGCTGGTTGCGATGCAGGAGTTCGAGGACGCCAAGGACAAGGTCATGATGGGCGCCGAGCGGCGTTCGATGGTCATGACGGACGAAGAGAAGAAGATGACGGCTTATCACGAGGCCGGTCATGCGATTGTCTCGATCAACGAGGCTGCCTCGGATCCGATCCACAAGGCCACGATTATTCCCCGTGGTCGCGCGCTCGGCATGGTCATGCGCTTGCCCGAACGGGACAGCTATTCCTACCACCGTGACAAGATGCACGCCAATCTCTCGGTGAGCATGGGTGGACGTGTCGCCGAGGAAATCATCTTCGGCTACGACAAGGTTTCCTCGGGCGCCTCGTCGGATATCCAGTATGCAACCAGCTTGGCGCGCAGCATGGTCACCAAGTGGGGCATGTCCGACAAGTTGGGGCCGCTTCAGTATGAAGAGGCGCAGGAAGGCTATCTCGGCATGGGCGGCTCGCAGCGCACCATGATGTCCGATGAGACCAACAAGCTCATCGACAGCGAGATTCGCATGCTGGTCGACTGTGCGCATGCTCGCGCGACCGATATCCTCAAGTCGAACGAGGACAAGCTGCATCTGCTGGCACAGGCGCTGCTGGAGTACGAGACGCTGAGCGGTGAAGAGATCCGTGCCCTTATGGAGAATGGCAAGCTGGATCGTCCTGAGGCTCCGAGTGGTCTAGCGCGGCCGGTGACTTCGCCGGGTGCGACAGTACCTCGTGCAGGACGGCGCTTTTCGGGTTCCAGTGATCCGCACCCGGCTGGGGCATAAGCGGAGCAGCTCTGCCGCCATGAGTATCACCAGCGAGGCTGTCGTCATCCGGGCATACGGTGGCCCGGACGTCATGAAACTCGAATCCGTCGAGGTCCCGGCCCCTGGAGCTGGCGAGTTACTGATCCGGCAGCATGCTGCTTCAGTAAACTTCCACGACATCTATGTACGGTCGGGCGCTTACCGTACGCTCGACCTCCCGGGCATTCCGGGCCTTGAAGCTGTCGCCACGGTCGAAGCGGTCGGGGAAGGCGTCACTGATTTCGTGCCCGGCGATCACATTGCGTACATTGCCCGCAATTACGGCGGGTATGCGCGGATGCGTGTGATAAGCGCCGCACTGGCCGTGCCGGTGCCTACGGGTATCGACCACGGGGTTGCAGCGGCGTGGTTTCTAAAGGGTCTTACGGCGCAGGCATTGGTGGAAGAAGTCGAACCGGTCCTGCCGGGAATGCCTGTCCTTGTTCAAGCAGCGGGTGGCGGGGTCGGTCAGCTCGTGGCCAGGATGGCACGGCTCAAAGGGGGGCGTGTGATCGGTACGGCCGGGTCGCCTGAGAAGGCTGCGATCGCGCAAGCCGCCGGTTGTGACGAGGTGATCCTCTACCGCGAAGAGGACGTTGTCAAACGTGTCATGGCCTTCACCGACGGCGCAGGCGTTGGTGCGGTATACGATGCAGTTGGAGCCGATACGTTCGAAGGTTCCTTGGCGTCGCTGGCGGTGAAGGGCCATCTTGTCCATTACGGGCAGGCTTCTGGTCCCATTCCCCCGTTCGACCTTTCCCGCCTTGGTGCCAAATCGGCCAAGGTCTCTCGGCCCTTCCTTTGGCCGTACATTTCTACCCGGGCAACGCTTCTTGCAGCATCGGAAAAGCTCTTTGCCGCGATGGCTGAAGGCGCGCTGCCAATGACACTTGGTGGCCGCTTTGCGCTGGGCGACGCAGGTGAAGCTCATGCCGCACTTGAAGCGCGGGCGGCGGGGCCTTTCACACTCGACTGCTGACCCGGCGTTCGTTCTAACCAGCGCCTGCTTCCGCCGCGATCGAGATCAGATAGATTGTCAGCGCCACCAAGGCGAAGACCAGAAGCCCAGATGTACGGACCAACGCTCCAAACCGTGAAGCGCCGTATGTTCCCCGCAACTGCTTGTACATGTGGATAGGCGGAACGAGGGCGAGCAGGACAGCTACAATGTCGACGCCCAATGCTTCGGCGATCATGCCGGCCGTGAACAGCAGAGTCATGAAGCTCAGCGAGTACGTCACAAAAACAGTATGGTCGTACAGGTGGAACCGTCTGCTGAACGGGAACAATAGCCAGAGGAACGGCACTGAGATTGGAACCAGTGCCCAGCTGTATTTGTAGGCGTGGCTCTGCATCTTGTAGAGGACCAATTTCGGGTTGCTCTTTGTCTGGTCGATAACCTCATCGAGGATGGAAAAGCCGGTCGAGGCTAGCTTCTCACCCCCTAGTCGCTGCATAGCTGCCAGCGCACGCTCCTGCCGGTCGATCTCCGTGTCGAGATCGTCGGCGTTGCCACCGCGTGCCTTGATTTCAGCGCGTTTCGCTCGCGCGACCTTGAGCGACTTCTCGACTTCCTCGGACCCCTTGGACATCCCTGCATTGATTGCAGCCTGGCCGTCCTTGCCCACATCCAGTTCGCCCGCAGTACGCTGGATCACCGCAAACATGATGAAGACGCTGAAGAGGAACAAGGCGAGCGGTGACACGTAGCGTGCCCGGCGTCCGTCGATGTATTCGCGCGTCAGCTTCCCGGGCCGGAAGATCAGCATCGGCAATGTGTGCCAGACCTTGCCTTCGAAATGGAATACGCCGTGAAGCAGATCGTGAAAGAACGCGCCAAGCGTGCGATGGACATGCGCCGCCTGCCCACAATTGTGACAATGACTGCCGGTCAAGGGTGTGCCGCAGTTGAGGCACGCGCTTTCATGCGTATGTCCGCGGTCGCTCTCACCGCCTGCCTGGGGCTCGAGCGCACGCACTGTCAGCCCCGCGCCAATGGCATCGCCTAGTGTCTGTGCTTCGCTCATGCCCCGCTATCCTGCTTCGTTCAGTTCAATTCGCTGCGCATGTTACCCAATCCATAGCGTGGTGACCATGCTGCGAGACTCGACTGCCAGGGATGGACCGGAATTCGCCGTGCTCGGGTAGCGCAGCGTTTAGGCAGGGGTTTACGCCGAATTAACCTTCCAAGTGCAGGATTTGTGCAGTGTTTGCATTGCGCTGAGCCGGAGCGACCGATCGGCTCTTGCACTGGAAAGGGAAGCAACCTGGGTGTTGGGCCCGCGTGAGGAGTTGGGGCTTGCTGGCCACGTGACCTTCGGTCGCGCGCGCTCAGGCATGGCGCCTGCACGCCGGGCGCCCATCCTGCCTATAGCAGCGCAGTCAACTCCCCTTCCCCCTCGTGTGACATTCCGAGAGAGCAGCCACCCCCTGGCAATGCGCTGGACCCGCGTTTGCCAGAGCGTCGAGCGCTGGACGGATCGGCGCATGCTTGTGCCCGATCTTGCTGAAAACGTCGGTAGTGCCGGATGGTTTCGCGGTCTTGGCCTGCTGGTCGGTCTGGTTGTGCTTGTCTTGATGTTCTGGCCCCGTTTCGCGCCGCTCGAGGCTGCGCCAATGGTGTCGCTGGACGAAGCATCGCTGGTGGAATTTCGCGCACAATCGATGCGTCCATTCGCAAGCGGCTCAATGCAGGGCCGGCACTTTGCGGCAACAGACGCAGTAACGCGGCTCGCAGCTGCTCCAGAGCGCCCGCTGATCCAGCTTGCGGCGACGATCGGGGAGAACGACAGCCTGCCGCGCATGCTGCAGCGCGCAGGTGTTGGATCGGGCGATGCTGGACAAGTCGCGGCCATGGTTGCCAGCGCCATTCCACTTACTGACATTACGCCGGGTACTCGCTTTGCAATAACGCTTGGCGCACGCAGCAATGCAGCCGATCCCCGACCGCTACAGGCTATCGAGTTCCGCCCGCGGTTTGACCTTGGGCTTTCGATCAACCGACAAGGCGGCGGCCTGACACTGGCTCGCAAAGCGATCGCGGTCGATGTGACGCCATTGCGCGTTCAAGGCTTCGTCGGCTCCAGCCTCTATCGTTCGGCACGCGCTGCTGGGGCGCCTCCCGGCGCTGTTCAGGACTATCTGCGCGCGATCGATCAGGCGATGCCATTTGACGAGATCGCGCCGACCGACATGTTCGACCTTATTGTTGACTACAAGCACGCGGCAGATGGCCAAGGTGAAGCTGGGAATCTGCTCTACGCAGGCGTTGTGCGCTCCGGTCAGCCCCGAGCACAATTGCTGCGCTGGGGGGCGGATGGCAGCTTCACCTCGCTGGCCGACCTTACCGGATCCGGCCAGACGGATCAGGGGTTCTTCGGAGCGCCGGTCAATGGTCATATCACATCGGGCTACGGCATGCGGCGCCATCCCATTCTCGGCTATGTCCGGATGCATGCCGGCATCGACTTCGCAGCCTCATGGGGCTCGCCGATCTATGCCGCGACTGATGGCCGCGTCGAATATGCTGGCTGGCATGGCGGACATGGCAACTATGTGCGCCTCGACCATGGCGGCGGCATTGCGACGGGCTATGGTCATATGAGCCGGATCGCGGTCGGACCGGGGATGACGGTCCGCCGTGGGCAAATCATCGGCTACGTGGGATCAACCGGCCTTTCAACCGGCGCCCACCTGCACTACGAAGTGTATCGTGGTGGGCAGACTGTCGATCCTCTTTCGGTGCGCATGATTCAAAGACGGCAGGCCGTCGATCCGAAGCAAATCGCAGCCTTCAAGGCGCGGTTGCATGCCCTCCTCTCCGTTAGGCCAGGTGCCATCGTCGGGGCGCAGCGCTAGCAAGGCCCGACCTGGTTGCCCAAAGGTGCTGCAGCGCCTAGAACAACCATCATGTCTGCTGGCTACCCCAACGTCCGCCTCCGCCGCACCCGCGCCACCGCGTGGAGCCGCGCCCTTCACCGTGAAGTGCTTGTCACCCCTGCCGATCTGATCTGGCCTCTGTTCGTGACCGATGGGCACGGAATTGAAGACCCGATCGGTTCTTTGCCAGGCGTGTCGCGATGGTCAGTCGATCTCGTGGCACAGCGCGCCAAGGAGGCCGCCGCGGCTGGTATTCCATGCATTGCATTGTTCCCGAACACGCAACCGAATCGCCGTAGCGAGGACGGGGCCGAAGCGCTCAATCCAGACAATCTGATGTGCCGGGCCATCAAGGCCATCAAGGATGCCTGCGGTGAATCGCTTGGTGTTCTGACCGACGTCGCGCTCGACCCGTACACCAGTCATGGGCAAGACGGCCTGATCGATGATGAGGGCTATGTTCTCAACGATGCAACAGTCGATGTGCTGGTCGGCCAAAGCCTTAACCAGGCAGCAGCTGGCGCTGACATCATCGCCCCTTCCGACATGATGGACGGCCGGATCGGTTCGATCCGCGAGGCCCTCGAAGAGGGTGGCCATATCAATGTGCAGATCATGGCCTACGCGGCGAAATATGCGTCTGCCTTCTATGGCCCGTTCCGTGATGCCGTCGGATCGCGCGGCCTGCTCAAGGGCAACAAGAAGACCTACCAGATGGATCCGGGCAACGCCGAGGAAGCGCTGCGTGAGGTCGAACTCGATATTGCCGAGGGCGCGGACAGCGTGATGGTCAAGCCCGGTCTGCCCTACCTCGACATCGCACTGCGCGTGAAAGAGGCGTTTCAGGTGCCCGTCTTCGCCTATCAGGTGAGCGGCGAGTACGCGATGATCGAAGCGGCTGCGGCAGTCGGGGCTGGGGATCGGGATGCGTTGGTGCTGGAAACCTTGCTCGCGTTCAAACGTGCGGGTTGCTCCGGCGTCCTCACGTACCACGCGCTGCACGCTGCGCGACTGATGGGTGCCTGAAGCTCGGATGATCGAAACCGAGCGGCTTATCTTGCGCCCATGGCGCGATGCTGACCGCGAGCCATTCTGGGCAATGGCCTGTGATCCGCGCGTCATGGCCTACCTTCCTCCATTGACGCGTGCAGACAGCGATGCCGCAGTCGATCGAATGATCGCGACAGAACGCGAGCACGGCCACGTTTTCTGGGCCCTTGAGCGCAAAGCCGAGGGGGATTTCATTGGATTCTGCGGAATCCTGCCGCCCCGGTCACCCATCTTCGAGCACGAGATCGGCTGGCGTCTAGCGCACCATGCGTGGGGGCAAGGCCTGGCGCGGGAAGCTGCCGAGGCTTCCCTGGCCTGGGCTTGGGCCAATCTGGAAGTGCCGGCTATCATGGCTATCACCAACCTCGCCAATGTGCGCAGTTGGGGTTTGATGGAGCGTCTGGGAATGATCCGCTATCCCGACGAGGATTTCGATCATCCCGAGCTGGACGAAGGCGATCCACTCCGGCCGCACATTCTCTACCGCATTCACCGGCCCGAGCCGGAGGCTGATTGAAGGAAGCGTCATGCATGAGGCCGTCACCATAGCCGCCATCCACGGCAAGGCACCGCGCATCCATTCGAGCGCTTTCATTGCGCCGGGGTGCCGGATTATCGGCGATGTCGAGATCGGGCCAGACGCTTCAATCTGGTACAACTGCGTGCTCCGGGGCGATGTAAACCGGATCGTGATCGGCGCCCGCAGCAACATTCAGGACGGTACGGTGATCCACTGCGACAGCCCCGATCCGCGCCATCCGCAAGGCTTTCCTACCCTGATCGGTGAGGACGTGCTCGTCGGGCACATGGTTATGCTTCACGGTTGCACCTTGGAAGATCGCGCGTTTGTCGGCCTTGGTGCGGTCGTGATGAACGGCGCGGTCATCGAGGGGGATGGCATGCTGGCGGCAGGCGCGCTGCTTACCCCGGGCAAGCGCATTGCATCACGCCAGCTATGGGGCGGCCGCCCTGCTGCCTACATGCGTGACCTCACAGATATGGCGATCGCCGAGATGCAGCTTGGTGTCAGGCATTATGTCGGCAACGCACGCGCACACCGTGAAGCACTGGCCAGCAATGGCGCGTCCGAAGGCTGATTTTCCCTCTGCGCAGGCGTTGAGGGCTCTGGCCGATACTGACGGGCGGCTTTCCGTCCGCGTGACGCCAGGTGCCCGAAGGGAGGGCGTCGAGATCGACTCAGGGCGTGTGCTCGTCAAGGTGCGAACCAAGCCTGAGGATGGCAAGGCGACAGCCGCTGTTATCAATATGCTGGGGCAGGCGCTTGCCATTCCTTCATCTCAGATTGCCTTGTTGCGCGGCGCAACTTCGCGCGAGAAGCTGTTCAGGATTCCGCCGGAAGCCTGATCGCAACGAGCGCCATCGTGGCCGCCCACGCGGCTGCGATCCACAGGCAGCCTGATGGCAAGCGGCTTTGGAAGAATGCGCCCAGCACTGCGCCCGAGAGCAGGCCGGCCCAGAGAAGGCCCCACTGGATCCAGCCCGGCGCTGTCTTGCCCGCAAGCCACAATGCCAGACTCTGCCCAAGACGAACGAGTGCGCCCGTCATGTAGGTCAGTCCCAAAGTCACTTCGCCGTCGCGCTGGAACGTGTTGTTGATCGTCCCCATCGCAAGCACGATAGCCGTCAGCATGGCCGTTTCAGAGCCAAGCGAACGCGCTGTCGCACCAAGGAGCAGAAGCGCAGTGACCATGCCGAGGATCACTGGTTTTCTCCGGCTACCAGCCATTAGGGCTACGAGCGCGCCTAGCGTCACCCCGCACACAAACAACACGATCAGGAGGGCCGGGATCAGTGCCCTATCGCTTCCCGAACTCAGCGCCACGCCGAGCCGTGTCGAGTTACCCGACATAAACGACACGAAGTAGCCGTTGGCCGAGAGAAATCCGACTGCATCGACAAATCCCGCTAGACCGGAAAGTGCTATCGCCAGTTTGCGTCGGCCCGGATCATAGCGCAGCATTCCACCATCCTAGCGCCTTGCCCGACCCTGGCAAATCAGGCTTTCGCCATCCCTCGCGCCATGCGGTCCAGCACGTCCGCCAGCGCCCCGGCAATTGCAGTGTCGCTTGGTGCGACATCGCTGATCGCCTGCCGCATCGCGTCGGCCCATTGTCCGGCAGTCGTAGCGTCAATACCGAACGGGGAATGCATGCTCACCATGCATTTGCCAGGATTGGCTTCCCACCATGTCCGGGGGCCACCGCTCCAGCCAGCCAGGAATAGTGGCAGTGATTCGCGCATTGGTCCGAGATCGGGCGCGTGCATGGCCCTCAGCGTCTTGAATGCAGGTTCGGTCTCCATCAGGTCGTAGAAGCGGTCGGTGATCTGGCGAAGAGTGGCAAGGCCGCCAATCCGGTCATAGGGGCTTGCGGCAGAAGTTTCGGTCGTCGTGGCCAAGACTGTTCACTCCCAAGGCACGGTGGGGCAAGCTGATCTCTGCCAGCCCCTCGCACGACCTGCCTTGATGGAGATCAAGTTATCAATGCGCGCAGCGTCTCGAGCCGTTCTGCTTCGTGCGCCGGTTTGTCCTGCCTGATGCGGTGGATCCGCGGAAAGCGCATGGCAACGCCCGACTTGTGGCGCTTGCTGATGTGTACCGAATCGAATGCCACCTCGAACACGAGGCTTCGGTCTGTTTCCCGAACCGGACCATACTTCGCCACGGTATGCTGCCGGACATGGCGATCAAGGAACCGGAGTTCCTCATCTGTAAACCCGAAGTAGGCTTTGCCTACCGGCAGCAGTTCTGCGCCTGCATCCGGATCGCCGTTCCAGCACCCGAACGTGAAGTCTGAGTAGAACGACGAACGCTTGCCCGAGCCTCGCTGCGCGTACATCAGCACGCAGTCGATCAGCAGTGGTTCTCGTTTCCACTTGTACCAGAGCCCGGCCCTTCGCCCTGCCACATAAGGCGATTGGCGATGCTTAAGCATGACCCCTTCGATCGCTGAGTCCCGCGCCACGGCGCGGATTTCGCCGAGTGCGTCCATGTCCTTTACCGCGATTATCTGTGAAAGGTCGAACCGCTCAGGATCAAGTTGCGGCATCAGGCCTTCCAGTCGCCTGCGCCGCTCTGACCAAGGCAGTTCGCGCAGGTCCTCTCCGTCCAGAATGAGAAGATCATACAGCCGCACAAAAGCTGGTGCCTCATTCAGCATCGCCTTTGAAACAGCCTTGCGTCCGAGCCGCTGCTGTAGCGCATTGAAACTTGCGGCTCCCCCCGCCTCGCCGCCCTGCACTGTTCCGCGAACCAGCAGTTCGCCGTCCAGGACCGCTGGAATATTCAGCGCGCCAGCGATTTCGGGAAAGCTTATCGAGATTTCATCGCCGCCTCGCGAATAGACCCTGGTATCGCCACCGACGTTGACGATCTGGACACGAATCCCATCCCATTTCCATTCAGCCACGTAGTCGGTGAGATCGATCGTCAGGTCTTCCAGCGGATGAGCAAGCATGAATGGGCGGAACAGGGGCAGCTGGTCTGTGCGCGGCGCAGGTGCAGTCCCGATGGCCCAGGCAAATAGATCTGAATATGGCGGCTGCTGGCCGTGCCAGTACTCTTCGACATCATCGACCGGTACGCCAAATGCCTGCGCAAAGGCGACCTTGGCGAGCCGAGCCGATATGCCGATCCGCAGAGCGCCCGTGGCAAACTTGATGAGGGCATAACGGCCAGCTGTATCGAACTGATCGAGCAAGCTGGAAAGCACTATCGGTGCGCTTGCTCGCGTAGCTCGGGATAGGATGGTCACGACTTCACCCAGCGTAGGGGGCGGTTCGTTTCGCGCCGCTTGGGGCTCTGGCCAAAGCAGGCTCGCCGTTTCTGCGGTATCGCCAACGAAGTCACGTGAGAGTGACCACAGCACGGGATCGACGCGATCCGCCATCAGACCGCGCACCGTGCTCGCCTTGATTACGGGAAAATCAATCGCCCCAGTAAGCGCCGCCAAAGCCCAGCCCCGATCCGGATCAGGTGTCTCGCGCAGATAGCTGGCGATCAGCTCAAGCTTTCCGTTGCGAGACGGCGTCAGGAGCAGGCTGTCGAGGAGGCCGGCAAACCGCTCCATTATCTCCTCCGGACGCGGAGGCGCGCGAGATCACTCATCCTCGTCCTCATAGCCAGTCAGCGCAAGAGCTCGGGCCTTGCGCTGATTCAGTTCGCACCAGCGAAGTAGCGCTTCCTCACGCCCGTGAGTCACCCAGATTTCCGCCGGGTTCACTTCGCAAATGGTCGAGGTGAGTTCTTCCCAGTCAGCATGATCAGAAATGACGAGGGGTAGTTCTACCCCGCGCTGACGCACTCTCTGGCGTACGCGCATCCAACCGCTGGCCATGGCAGTCAGCGGATCGGGCAGTCGGCGGCTCCAGCGGTCGTTAAGTGCGGACGGCGGGCAGATAACGATTGCGCCAGCAAGTGCTGCCTTGGGTACGCCAGCGACCGGCCGCAAGTCTCCAAGGTCAATCCCCAGCGTTTCGTAGAGCCTGCACATCGTTTCCATCGCCCCGTGGAGATAGATCGGTTCGTTCCACCCCGCGGCCCGGAGTTCTGCAATGAGCCGCTGTGCTTTTCCGAGGGCATAGGCGCCCACCAGCACGCAGCGGTCTTGATTGGCCGCGCGGGCGGCCAACAGCTTGGTGATCTCGTCCCTGATCGGGGGGTGACGAAACACCGGAAGTCCGAACGTTGCCTCGGTGATGAACAGGTCGCACGGCGTAACCGCAAACGGCGCGCATGTCGGATCGGGGCTGCGCTTGTAATCGCCGGTGATGATGACGCGCTCGCCCGCATGCTCGAGCAGGATCTGCGCTGAGCCGAGAACATGACCGGCCGGCAGAAAGGTCGCTGTGACGCCTCCACCAATCGCGATCGGGTCGTGATACTCAGCGACCTGTGTGCCCCTGGCTACACCATACCGGACCGCCATGATCGCAAGTGTCTGGGCTGTCGCCAGGGGCGTTCCGTGTCCACCGCGAGCGTGGTCGGCATGCCCGTGGGTAATCAGCGCCCGCTCCACCGGACGCGAAGGATCAATCCATGCGTCTGCCGGTACGATGCGGATGCCCATCGGGTCCGCTTTGATCCACGTGAAACAACCGGCCATGCGCTGAGGAATGCCGTTATCGGCGTGCGGTTGCCAGAGACAAAAAGGGCGGAGACCCGAAGGCTCCGCCCTTTGTTCCAAAAAGCCTGTCTGCAATCAGGCTTCGTCTGCGTTCGGCTCTTCTGCTGTCGCTGAGCCGCCCTTTGCCTTGCGCGTCTTCTTCTTGATCAGCTTTGGTGCGGCGGGGGTCAGTTCGAAGGAAAGCGCAGTCGGTTTGCCTTCCTCTTCCTTGAGGCTGACGTGAACTTCGCCGCCATTGGCAAGTTTGCCGAAGAGCAGCTCCTCCGCGAGTGGCTTCTTGACCTTCTCCTGGATCACGCGGCCCATCGGGCGGGCGCCATAGAGCCGGTCGTAGCCCTGCTTGGCCAGCCAGGCGCGGGCCTCGCTGTCGAACTGGATATGGACGTTCTGCTCAGCCAACTGGAGCTCCAGCTGGAGGATGAACTTGTCGACCACGCGGCTGACGACTTCGGGCGGCAGGTAGGCGAACGGCACGATGGCATCGAGGCGGTTGCGGAACTCGGGGGTGAACATCTTCTTCACCGCCTCGTCGCCCGCGTCGGCCTTCGAAACGTCGCCGAATCCGATCCCCTGCCGCGCCATGTCGCTGGCGCCGGCATTGGTCGTCATGATCAGCACAACATTGCGGAAATCGACTGTCTTGCCGTGATGATCGGTAAGTCGGCCGTTATCCATGACCTGCAGCAGGATGTTGAACAGATCGGGATGAGCCTTCTCGATCTCGTCGAGCAGCAGGACGCAATGCGGCTGCTGGTCAATAGCATCGGTAAGCAGACCGCCCTGATCGAAGCCGACATAGCCCGGAGGCGCGCCAATCAGGCGGCTCACCGAATGGCGCTCCATGTATTCGGACATGTCGAAGCGCTGCAGCGGGATGCCCATGATCTGGGCGAGGCTGCGTGCCACTTCGGTCTTGCCCACGCCGGTTGGACCCGAGAACAGGAACGAGCCGATTGGCTTGTCCGGATCGCGCAGGCCCGCGCGGCTCAGCTTCATGGCCGAGGACAGCACCTCGATCGCCTTGTCCTGGCCGAACACCAACCGCTTGAGGTCGCGGTCGAGATGCTCGAGCACCTTCTTGTCGTCACTCGAAACGGACTTGGGCGGAATGCGTGCCATCGTTGCGATGACCTGTTCGATCTCGCGCGCGGTGATCACCTTCTTGCGCTTCGAGGGCGGCACGAGCATCTGCATTGCGCCGACTTCGTCAATCACGTCGATCGCCTTGTCCGGCAGCTTGCGGTCGTTGATGTAGCGTGCCGAGAGCTCGACTGCGGTCTTGATCGCATCGGGGGTGTAGCGAACCTTGTGGTGTTCCTCGAACGCCGTGCGCAGGCCCTTGAGGATCTTGATAGTGTCCTCGACTGTCGGCTCGTTCACATCGATTTTCTGGAACCGGCGCAGCAAGGCCCGGTCCTTTTCGAAGTGATTGCGGAACTCCTTGTAGGTGGTCGAACCGATGCATCGGATCGTACCGCCCGAGAGCGCGGGCTTGAGAAGATTGGAGGCGTCCATCGCGCCGCCACTGGTTGCACCGGCGCCGATCACCGTATGGATTTCGTCGATGAACAGGATCGCGTGCGGCATCTTTTCGAGTTCAGAGACGACCTGCTTGAGGCGCTCCTCGAAATCGCCGCGATAGCGCGTGCCAGCGAGGAGCGCGCCCATATCGAGCGAATAGATCACCGCCTCGCTGAGCACTTCGGGAACTTCGCCCTCGACGATCTTGCGCGCGAGGCCCTCCGCAATCGCAGTCTTGCCGACGCCGGGATCGCCCACATAAAGCGGGTTGTTTTTCGAACGGCGGCACAGAATCTGGATCGTGCGGTCCACTTCGGGACCGCGGCCGATCAGGGGATCGACCTTGCCGTTCAGGGCCTTCTCGTTGAGATTGACGGTGAACTGGTCGAGTGCGGAATCTTTCTTTGCCCCGCTTTTGGCGTCGGCCTTTTCCTCTTGCTGAGGCTGGGCTTCCTCGCTGCCCTTGGGGCTGCGGCTCTCGACCTGGCGGCCACCCTTGCCAATGCCATGGCTGATGAAGCTGACCGCATCGAGGCGGCTCATGTCCTGCTGCTGCAGGAAATAGACCGCGTAGGAATCGCGTTCGGAGAACAGCGCAACCAGCACGTTGGCGCCGGTGACCGTGTCCTTTCCGGAGGATTGGACATGCAGGATGGCGCGCTGGATCACGCGCTGGAAGCCGGCGGTGGGCTGCGGATCGGCCTTGTCCTGCGTTTTCAGCGATTGATATTCCTGATCGAGGTACTGGCGCACAACCTCGCCGAGATCCCCCAGATCAACGCCGCAGGCCTGCATCACCTGCGCTGCGTCGGGATCGTCGATCAGTGCGAGCAGGAGATGCTCCAGAGTCGCATACTCATGGCTGCGCTCCGATGCATTGCTGAGCGCAGAATGCAGCGTCTTCTCAAGGCTTTGCGCGAAACTGGGCATGGCACTTCTTTCTCGTCGGCCATGGGTAGGCCGATCTCTGCTGGTTCCCTTGCGGGAGATGAACATGCTTGCGCTTAACCGGGGCTAAACCGAAGCTGCGCAAAAGGGACATCTGGCGAGGCTTGGGGCCTGCCACAGTGACAATATGGGTGCGCCGCCCGCCATCGTGAAGGGCGGCCCGCATCACGATCCACTGCCCTGTGATGAGGGCGCTCCAAAAAGTGCTTCCGCTGCACGTCGATGGGCTGCGGCCTTGTCACGATGCGCGATGACACGCGCGATCTCAGCCTCAAGCAAGGCGACGCGTTCATCGAGTTCATGGTGCGAAAAACTGTCGAGCGCCTCCGAGGCCAGCTGGCTGGCCAGGTCGCCTTTCGGGCGCGGGCGCTCGTCAAGTTCCATCGCGATACACTTTGTGATTGCTGGAGCCTTGCTGTCAACCGGCTCCGTAGGTACTTGACGCAGCGAACTGTTTACCAATTCGCGGCGCAATCTGATACGAGGCCGCAGCATCGGATCAGGGGGCAAGGCATGAAGCCGATACCAGCGACAATGACCGCAGTGGGATTTGATTCTCCAGGCGGGCCTGAGGTGCTTCGCCCGGAAGTCGTGGCGGTCCCCATTCCCGGCCCAGGGCAAGTGCTTGTGCGTGTCTATTATGCCGGGGTGAACCGGCCTGATGTCATTCAACGGCAAGGATTTTATCCGCCTCCACCCGGCGCGTCCCCGATCCCGGGTCTCGAGATTTCCGGTCAGGTCGTGGCGATGGGGCCTGGCGTCACGACGCCATTTGTCGGCCAGATGGTCTGTGCGCTCGTCGCGGGCGGCGGGTACGCCGAATATTGCCTGGCCGAGGCTGCCTTGTGCTTGCCGGTGCCGGAAGGACTTCCGCTTGATCAGGCGGCAGCCCTGCCAGAGACGTTATTTACCGTTTGGCACAATGTTTTCGAACGTGGTTGGGCGACCGAGGGCGAGCGTGTTCTGGTCCATGGTGGCACCAGCGGGATTGGCACCATGGCAATCCTGCTCGGCAAACTGTTCGGTCTCGAAGTCATCGTGACGTGCGGTGGGCCTGACAAGTGCGCTGCGGCACTGGCGCTCGGCGCGGCTTACGCGATCGACTACAAGGCCGATGATTTCGTCGAGGAAGTGGCACGAATCACCAATGGTGCAGGGGTGCACCTCGTGCTCGACATGGTTGCCGGGGACTATGTTGCACGGAACCTCAAGTGCCTTGCCGATGACGGCCGGCATGTGACCATCGCGGTGCAAGGTGGTGTGCGTGCAGAGCTTAACATGGCAGACGTGATGCGTCGGAGGCTGACGCTGACTGGTTCGACCTTGCGGCCTCGATCAAACGAATTCAAAGGCTTGCTCGCAGACGAGATCCACACGACAGTCTGGCCACTCGTCGCTGACGGGTCGCTTCGTCCCGTTATGGACATGGCTTTTCCGCTGCGCGAAGCGGCTGCGGCGCATGCCCGGATGGAGGCTGGTGCGCATATCGGCAAGATTGTGCTCGCGGCAGATCAATAGGCGGCGAGGTGGTCTTCGCATTCGAATCGACGGGAATGGGCTTGCCGTAAGCAGCCCTGTGGCCTACATCGCGGGCACGATGGCCGCTCCGCAAGGGGCGGCCCTTATTGTTTTCGCTGTCCGGAGGGGCTCCCCTTGAGCAACCAGTCAACTTTTCCACTGATGCCCCATGCCACGGCGTCGTGGCTTGTCGACAACACCGCGCTGACCTTCGAGCAGATTGCCGAGTTCTGTGGACTGCATATTCTCGAAGTGCAGGCCATGGCCGATGATCTTGCCGGCGCCAAGTATACTGGCCGCGATCCTGTACATTCTGGAGAATTGACCCAGAGCGAGATCGAGCGCGGGCAGGCCAACCCCGATTATCGTCTGCGCATGCAGAAGGCGCCGATCTCGGTCAGCCGCACCAAGGGCCCACGCTACACGCCAGTCTCCAAGCGCCAGGACAAGCCCGACGGAATCGCTTGGATCCTGCGCCACCACCCCGAAATCTCGGATGCGCAGATCGGCAAGCTAATCGGCACCACGCGCAATACCATTGCTGCAATTCGTGACCGCAGCCACTGGAACATTTCCAACATCAATCCGAAAGACCCGGTTACGCTTGGTCTGTGCTCGCAGCGCGAGCTCGATGCGCTTGTTGCCAAGGCAGCCAAACGCGCCGGGATCGAGGAAGACGACACTGCGAACAACCTGCGTCTAGGCAGCGATCGTGAAGCGCTGATCGAAGAACTGCGCGCTGAGCGTGAGGCACAGGCCAAGGCTGCATCGCAGGCCGCGCAGGAGGCTGAAGCCGCCGCATGGCTAGAAGCGCGCCGGGCTGAAGGACTGTCCGACAGCTGATTGCGGCGCACATGCCGCCATTTCATTGGCGGCATTGGCTTACATGAACCCCTCCCTCGCGGGAGGGGTTTTTTGTCAGCTGGCAGACTCCAGCGTTGTTTCGCTTTCCGCAGGCTCAAGCCCATGCCTCAGCAGGCCGTCGATATGTGCGCCCTGCTCGATCGTCAGGATATCGTACGTCACGTCGCCATGGATCCGGGCGGTCTTGAGCACCACGAGTTGGTTCACTGCGATGCCGCCGCGAACGGTCCCGGCAAGGCGAGCGCTCTGCGCGCGAATCGCGCCTTGGATCGAGCTGGCTTCCCCTTGCACGAGGCCGGCGCAGGTTATGTCGCCTTCGATATGGCCATCGATGTGAAGCTCTGCGCTTGCGGTGATGTCGCCCTTCACAGCGAGATCGGCCCCGAGCACTGAGAAGGTCGGTGTCGCCATCGGGTTACCTTGCCCGGCTGTCCGGGTGACCGCGTCCGGGCCCGGCGTTGGCTTTTTGGAAAACATGCGGCATCGCCTCCAAAAACGGTCGCGGATCGACCGGACGATCGGCGATCCGCACTTCGAAATGCAAATGGGGCCCGGTCGAACGGCCAGTGCTGCCAATTGCGCCAATCATGCGACCCGGACCAACGACTTGCCCCACTCGGGCGACGATCCGTGACATGTGGGCGTAGCGTGTCAGCAATCCGTTGCCATGGCTGATTTCAACGCAGTTGCCGTAGCCCTGCTTAACGCCTGTGAAGCTCACTGTACCAGCCGCTGCGGCGAGGATCGGCGCACCGATCGGGCCGCGGAAATCGAGACCAGCATGGAAGGCCCCGCCCCCGGTGAAGGGATCGACGCGATAGCCAAACCCGCTGGAAATATAGTCCAGGCTGGCCGGGAGCGTATTGGGAATGCGGACGAGCGCTTGCTCGATTGCGCTCATGCGGGCGAGGCTGGCTCCAAATCGGGCAAACCGCGGGTCCAGTTTGCTGCCGGGTCCGGTGGACATCGGTATCAGGGGGCCGCCCATCGCGCTGCGATCGGCTGCTGTCACGACTTGAGGATTAAGACCAAGGCGGCGCATGGCCATCTCCGCGCGGGCCGAACGCATGTCGGCATAGCGGGTGAGCGCTTCAATGAAGGCCAATTGGCGTGCCTCTACCTGAGCGAGGCCGGTCGCCTCGGGCAGGATCATGGAGATTTTGCGCACGGTCTTGCCAGCTTCTTCGGTGCTGTCTGACACTGTGCCGGAAGGAAGCGTACTGGGCAGTGGGCCGATAGCGCCTTGTATGCTCTTTTCGATGAAATCCTGACGCTTTGAGAGATCAGCAGCAACTGAGCCGAGGCCGGATCTGTATTGGGCAACGCGGCTCTCTGCGGTGGCGACGGCCGCCTCACGCTCAAGCAGCGAGGCCTGATTGTAGACAGCGATAGCCTGACTGATGAGCATCCATCCCATCATCAGAACCCATACGAAAACGGCTGCCGCAATGGCTCCCGCGAGGCGCATCTGCAGTTGTGCAGAAACCCGGATGAAGCGGACGTGCCCATTTGAGCGCATGAAGAATTCGCGGTCGGGGAACCAGTTGCGAACTCGCTCGACAAGCGCTTGCCACCGGGATGACGGACGACCGCCATCACCCGGCGGACCCGCCTTGGACCGAGTTGTTAATGGTAAGATAGCGACCCCCGTCCCTGCGCTCTGCACTGTCGTCTTGTGGGAGGCCGTCGCATAGTCGCGCCGGCTATAAGGGTCGAATCCATTGCCCTCGTCGCAAGATGAATCGTGCTTCGCCGTAGACGAGCTGTATATTTGACCGAGTTACTGCCGCAGATCGGACCGATCAATCCCTTCGGTAAGGGTTAATTGTTAGCGAATCGACGGGCCATCTTGCTCCTGCGCCATTCCGGCTGACAGGTTTGGCCGGTGGTGGTAAGGGCCGCCCATGAACGCACTCGTTTCGCCTGAATCAGCCGTTGATCCTTCCGTCGATGAAGCTGCTCTCGATGTGCCGGCTCTTGTGCTGGGCCTCGCCCGCGCAGGCCGCTCCGCGCAGCGCGTGCTTGCAACCATGCCGTCCGCTCAGCGTGCGCAGGCGCTTCGGTTAGGCGCAGCCGCTCTTCGGCGCGCCGCACCAGCGATTTTGGAAGCAAATGCCCTTGATGTCGTTGATGGCAAGGCAGCTGGCCTGTCGTCCGCCATGGTGGACCGGTTGAGGCTCGATCCGGCGCGGATCGATTCGATGGCTGATGCAGTCGAGCAGGTCGCCAATCTCGATGACCCAGTAGGCCAAATCATCGATGAAACCCGGCGTCCAAATGGCATGGTCCTGCGCCGCGTGCGGGTGCCGATCGGTCTGATCGGGATCATTTACGAAAGCCGCCCGAACGTGACCGCTGATGCCGCTGCGCTCTGCGTGCGTTCAGGCAATGCCGCACTGCTTCGGGGCGGTAGTGAGGCTGCGCGTTCCAATCGCGCAATCCACACAGCGCTGGTTGCAGGCCTTGTGGAGGGCGGTGTCCCTGCCGAAGTCGTGCAACTGATGCCCACGCAGGACCGCGCAGCTGTCGGGGCCATGCTGGCAGCCAGCGGTTTGATCGACATGATCGTCCCCCGTGGCGGGAAGAGCCTGGTCGCACGCGTCCAGGCCGATGCCCGCGTGCCTGTGCTCGCGCATCTCGACGGGATCAACCACACCTATATTGATCGCCAGGCAGAGCCCGCCATGGCGAGCGATATTGCGCTGAACGCGAAAATGCGACGGACCGGGATTTGCGGTTCAATGGAAACCCTTCTGGTCGATGCCCAGTTTTCTGATCCGCACGGGTTGGTTGCGCCATTGCTCGAAGCGGGCTGCGAACTGCGCGGCGATGCTCGGGCTTGCGCAATCGACCCCCGGATCAAGCCCGCCGATGCGTCCGACTGGGATACCGAGTATCTTGAAGCGATACTCTCGGTCGCGATCGTGGATGGGCTGGATGGCGCGCTGGCGCACATAGCGCGCCATGCCTCCGGACATACCGATGCCATAGTGACTGCCGATGAGGAGGCTGCGGCGCGGTTCCTGTCCGAGGTCGACAGCGCCATCGTGATTCACAACGCCTCAAGCCAGTTTGCCGATGGCGGCGAGTTCGGACTCGGCGCGGAAATCGGTATTGCCACTGGGCGGCTCCATGCGCGCGGCCCGGTCGCTCTCGAAGGTCTGACCACCTACAAGTGGCTCGTCCTTGGCACTGGGCAGATTCGCCCCTGAACCCCGTGCTTACCGGCCTGCTTGGTGGCAGCTTCAATCCTGCACACGGCGCGCATCGCCGAATCAGTCTCTTTGCACTCGGCGCGCTGGGGCTGGACGAGGTGTGGTGGCTGGTATCTCCCGGCAATGTGCTCAAGCCCGTCGCCGGGATGGCACCACTCGAGGCACGCTTTGCCTCGGCGCGAAAAGTCGCGCGTGGTGCTCCTATCCGAGTGACGGCGATCGAAGCCGAGCTCCGGGCCCGCTATACCATCGATACCCTTCGCAAACTGAAGCGACGCTACCCACGGCGACGGTTTGTCTGGCTCATGGGAACCGACAATCTTGCGCAGTTCCACCGCTGGCGCTGTTGGCGGCAGATCGCGCGCGAGATGCCGATTGCCGTTGTCGCGCGTCCGGGGTATGATGGCGCAGCCTTGGCGAGCCCCGCCATGGCGTGGCTGCGCCGCTGGCGCCGGCGGCACAGTCAGGATTTCATCGGCGCAAAGCGGAGCGCCCCGGCGCTGGTCATCCTGCGATTTGACCCCGATGCCCGATCGGCCACGGCGATCCGTGCTGCTGATCCTGAGTGGTATCGTCGCGCCGAAGCACTACATCAGCGCGACATGCTGACGAATCGCCCCGTCGTGGCGCCAGCCCGGACGAGGACGCTTTGAGCGTCTGCCTCAACCTACTTGCAATCGGTCGCGATCGATCGGCCTCTACCACTCAACTCAGGATGATTGAACCTTAAGCCATGGAGACCATCTACACACCGATGACAAGCCCACAGCCTCTGCCGGTCGATTCCGGCATCGCCTCCAGTTCCGCGTCCGGATCGGTGGATGCTGCGCCAGGATCCGTTCTGGAACTGGTACTGCGCTCGCTCGACGACGATCAGGCGCAGGAGATCGTCACGATCCCGCTCGAGGGGAAAAGCTCGGTTGCTGATTACATGGTGATCGCTTCGGGTCGTTCAACCCGTCAGGTGGCCTCCATGGCGCAAAAGCTGGCCGAGCGGATCAAGCAGGGTGGGTTCGGCCTTGTCCGGATCGAAGGCCTGCCCGCGGCAGACTGGGTATTGATCGACGCTGGCGATATCGTCGTCCATCTGTTCCGTCCGGAAGTGCGCAGCTTCTACAATCTTGAGCGCATGTGGGCGTTTGGGGACCAAGGAGCAGCCTGACCTCAGGCTGTGCCCTCCACAGATCCGGAAATGCGGGGATTCATTGCGTCGCTTTTCTGGGCTAGGGCAACGCCATGCTGCTCCATGTGATTGCCCGAGGAAAGATCGGTCGTTCGCCCGAAGCCGAACTCGTTGACCGCTACGCGCGTCGGATCAGCTGGGGCTTCAAGGTAACCGAACTGCCGGATCGCGGGGGTTCAGTGCCGATCCCTACCGCCACGCCGGTGCGCACCGTGGCGCTGGACGAGCGGGGCAGGCAGTTGGCGTCCACCGCATTCTCTGAAATTCTGGGCCGGTGGCGCGACGAAGGCGTGCGTGAGGTTCGATTTCTGATCGGCGCCGCCGACGGTCACGACGCTGCATTAAGAGATGGTGCGGATCTCTTGCTCGCATTTGGCGCTGCCACGTGGCCGCACATGCTGGCGCGGGCAATGCTCGCCGAGCAGCTCTGGCGGGCCACCAGCATCCTCTCCGGGCACCCTTACCATCGCGATGGTTGAGGCCATGACGCCACGCATGGCTTTTTATGCCATGCTCTTGGCGCTTGCCTGCCTTGCGGGCTGGCAGAGCCTTGCGCAGGACGCCCCGTTCGAAAGCGCAGATCAGGCCGGGGATGCACTGCGCCGTGCCTCGCAGGCCTTGGCGGAAGCGCGCAATCGAGGCGATGCTTTGGAAGAGGCAGCGCGGCGCGCCACCGCGGCCGCTGACCGGACCGCAAGCGAAGCTGCTGCAGTCGCTGCGCGGATCCAGCAGTCCGAGGCCGAAATCGCGATTGCGCAAGCGAGTGTGCGCGAGATTGACCGGCAACGCGCGGCATTGCGGCTCCGTATTGCGCAGCGCCAGGAGCCAGTGGTGCGTCTGACAGCTGCGTTGCAACTGATGTCGCGCCGCCCGCTCGTCTTTAGCCTGATGCGTGCCGATACGCTGCGTGAGACGGTCTACTTACGCGCCGTGCTTGAAACGATGCTCCCCGAAGTCCAGCGCCGGACTGCCGGGCTACGTTCGGAAATCGTGCGCGGTCGACAACTGCAGGACAAGGCGCGGCGCGCTGCTGCGACGCTGAAGGCGAGCGAAGAGGGTCTGAATCTCCGGCGTAAGCAACTGATCGCGGTCGAAAGCCGTCAGCGCATCGCATCGCGCAGTGCGCAAGGCGTTGCCAGCCGGGAAGCCGATCGGGCCCTCGCCTTGGCTGAAGACACCCGGGACATCGCTGCGCTCATGGAGCGCCTGCAGGCCGATGGCGCCTTGCGCAACCAACTCGCCGCCTTGCCCGGACCGGTCCCGCGCCCTGATCGCCCCGGATCAATGCTGGTGGTCGACGAGAAGGTGCCCTCACGTCCAGTGGCAGGCGCCCTCGCTTGGATCATGCCGGTCAGTGGCCGCATCGTAAGCGGCTTCGGCGATGCGACGGGTGCAACACGCTCGATTGGCGTAACCTTGGCGCCGGCGGCGGGTGCGCAGGTCGTTGCACCGGCAGCCGGCCGTGTTGCCTTTGCCGGCGATTACCGGGGCTTCGGACGCATTGTCATCATCGATCACGATGACGGCTGGACATCATTGATCACCAATCTCGGGCGACTTGACGTCACCGTCGCGGCAAAAGTTCTGCAGGGATCACCGCTCGGCCTTGCGGGCCCCGGTCGGCCGACCATTACGATTGAACTGCGCAAGGATGGAGTTCCGGTCAATCCGCTGGCCATGATCGGGCGCTGATTGCCCTTTCGGCATGGCGCCGGCCCATCTGGCGTTAATCGTCGCGGCTCTATAGAAGCAAGTTCAAGGCTCTGCCTCCACTGCCGAAAGACGATCATGGCGTTGAAGTTCGTTCCCTTGCTGCGTGTCACTGCGTTGGTCAGTGCCGTTGCCTTGCTGCCGGCGACCACCGCCTGTCTCGCCGCCGTCGATGCCCGCTCCGGACCTGAGTTCAGCAAGCTTATGGCAGTCTATGAGCGGATCAAGACGAGCTACGTCGAGCCAGTCGATGACGACAAGCTGATCAAGGGCGCTATCAACGGGATGCTGGCCGCGCTTGATCCGCACAGTTCCTATCTCGATGCCCGCGATTTTGAGAACCTGCGTACGCAGACGGACGGTTCCTACGGCGGCCTCGGCCTCTCGGTCACGATGGACGACGGCGCCGTCAAGGTGATTGCGCCTACCAAGGGCAGCCCGGCTGACGCCGCTGGGGTAAAGGCTGGCGACTACATCACACACATCAACGGCAAGCTGATCTACGGCGGTACGCTGGATGAAGCTGTCGACCAGATGCGCGGACCTCCTGGCACGACCATCAGCCTTACCCTGTTCCGGTCGGGCCGTGACGAGCCGATCGAAGTCAAGATTACACGGCAGATCATCGAACTGAAGCCGGTCGACTGGAAGGTCGAGGGTAGTGTCGGCGTAATCTCCGTTTCGAGCTTCAGCGCCAACGTTGGCAGCGAAGCACTCGATGCGTTCAAGCAGATCAAGGCCAAGACAGGCGGCCGGGTTACTGGGCTGATCCTCGACCTGCGCGGCAATCCGGGCGGGCTGCTCGATCAGGCCGTCGCCTTGTCCGACCTGTTCCTTGATCATGGCGTGATCGTCTCTCAGCGTGGTCGCTATGCGCGCGACAGCGAGACCTACAGTGCCGAATCGATGACTCCGGGAGATATCGCCAAGGGTATCCCGATGGTCGTCCTGATCAACGAAGGGTCGGCCTCGGCGTCCGAGATCGTCGCCGGTGCTCTGCAGGATCAGCACCGCGCTGTGCTGATGGGGCAGCGCAGCTTTGGCAAGGGTAGCGTCCAGACGCTCATGCCGCTTACCCGCGATACCGCCCTCAAGCTCACGACTGCGCGGTATTACACCCCATCCGGGCGTTCGGTCCAGGAAGGCGGGATCGATCCTGACATCGCAGTGCCGCAAATATCCGACCCTGACCTGCGCAAACGCGCGCAGCGCTTCTACCGCGAGAGCGATCTGCGCGGGCATCTGATCAACGAGATCAAGGATGACAAGGATCTCGAGCGTGACAAGGTGCAGGACCCGCGATTCAAGATGACGCCCGAGGAACTCAAGGCGAAGGGCATCGACGACTTCCAACTGTATTATGCGCTGCAGACGCTCGGGCGGACAGCTCCGCAGGCGCTGGCTGCGCGCAAGCGTTGATCCCATGGCGAAGTTGGCCAACAGCTCTGCGCAGGCAGCATACCTGCTCGCACTTGTCGTCCCCAGCGCTCTGATCGCTGCCGTTTACGTGGCGCAGTATGGCTTCGGCCTCGCGCCGTGCGATATGTGCTGGTGGCAGCGCTACCCCCACTTTGCGGCGATCGTCCTTGCGCTCGGCGCGCTTGCCACGCGCGGAACCCGGCTTGGTGGGGCGTTGGTCTTGCTGGCAGGTCTCAGCATTGGCGTCAGCGGGGCCATCGGCGCTTTCCATGCCGGAGTTGAGTACGGCTGGTGGCAGGGGCCGACAGCGTGTTCTTCGACCAGCCTCGGCAACGACCCTCTGGCTTCGATCATGAATGCCCCGCTGATCCGGTGCGATACGCCCGCCTGGACCTTGTTCGGGGTTAGTCTTGCGGGATTCAATTTCCTGATTTCAATATCCAGCGCGGCGCTGATTCTGGTGCTGCTCAGCCGCCGCAGCAAGGGACTTTCATAATGACTGAGACGCGGGAAGCGATGCTTCGGGTCAATCAGGCTGGAGAGTTTGGGGCGATCCGCATCTATGCCGGACAACTTGCGGTGATGGGTGATCGCACCGCTCTCTCGGGTGAAATCGCGACCATGGCTCAGCAGGAAGCAGCACATCGCGAACGCTTTGATGCGCTGCTGGTGAAGCGAGGTGTTCGCCCAACGGCGCTGCAACCACTGTGGTCGGCAGCTGGCTTCGCGCTTGGTGCCGCGACCGCGTTGATCGGGCCTGAAGCCGCCATGGCCTGCACCGCCGCAATCGAGACAGAGATTGACCGGCACTATACCGAGCAGCTCGAACAGCTGGGGGACGATGATCCTGAACTGGCCGGAATGATCCGTGAGTTTCGCGATGATGAGCGTGAGCATCGCGATACCGCGCTGGCATCAGGAGCGGAAAAGGCACCGGCCTACCCGCTGCTCTTCAATGCGATCCGGATGGGCTGCCGAGTGGCGATTGCGGTTTCGAAGCGGATCTGATGCGATCGGCTTGATCCAACGCAAGGTGCTGACTTCAGCTATCGTTCACGCAGTCGTGGGCTTATAGCACTTGGCATGACCCCCAGTTGGAGCTTACCCGCGATGAAGCGCCGTTCTACCGCCGCCCTTGCCTGCGCAATGGCACTTGTTGCGCTGCTCGGCGTGGCACATCCAGCAGCTGCGCAGTCTCAGGACGGTCCGCCGGAGAAGATCAATCAGCTGATCGTGTACGGTGATGATCCGTGCCCCGCGTCGACTGATGGCTCGATCACCGTCTGTGCTCGCAAGGATGAGTCCGAGCGCTTCCGCATTCCCAAGCCGCTGCGTGACAACCCGAATGATTCGGTCAACCAGGGCTGGACGCAGCGGGTGAAGGCCTATGAGACCGTGGGCGCGTTCGGCACCAACTCTTGCTCACCGGTCGGAGCGGGCGGCGCTACGGGTTGCATGTCCCAGCTGATCAACAGCGCGTACGCCGAGAAGAAGCAGGGCAGTGACGTCCAGTTTGGCAAGCTCATCGAGGAAGAGCGCGCCAAACGCCTCAAGACAATCGACGCTGATACCGCTGCGGAACAGGCTCGTGTCGAAGTGCTCGAGAAGGAGTACGAGGCCAAGCTCAAGCGAGAACGGGAAGGCGACACGCAGCCGGCTGCACCGGCTGCTGTCCCTACCTCAAACGCACCGCTCTCAACGCCGCCGCAGCCCTGAATTCGGGCGTGCTGCGGTCAGCCTAGCGCGATGTCCGGCGCGTCTTCCTGCTTCATGCCGACGGTGTGGTACCCGGAATCGACATGATGCACTTCACCCGTCACACCTGAAGACAGATCAGACAGCAGGTAGAGCCCCGCACCGCCCACGTCGTCAATCGTGACATTGCGGCGCAGCGGCGAATTGAGTTCATTCCACTTGAGGATGTAGCGGAAATCGCCGATCCCGCTGGCTGCCAGCGTCTTGATCGGGCCAGCAGACAGCGCGTTCACGCGAATGCCCTGCGGGCCGCAGTCATTGGCAAGATAGCGCACGCTGGCCTCAAGCGCGGCCTTGGCGACGCCCATCACATTATAGTGCGGAACCACCTTCTCGGCGCCGTAGTAGGTCAGCGTCAGGATCGAACCGCCGCCGTTCTGCACACCGTTTTCGTCTTCCACCAGCGGCATCATCGCAGCTGCGCGCCGGGTTACGGCCACCATGCTGTATACAGAGATGTTCATGGTCATCAGGAAGTTGTCGAGCGACGTGTCCATGAACTTCCCGCGCAACTCGGTCTTGTCCGAGAAGCCGATGGCGTGGACCAGGAAGTCAATCGTCGGCCAACGGGCGGCCAGCGTATCGAACGCAGTATCGAGCGCCGCCATGTCCGAGACGTCGCATTCGATGAGAAAATCGCTGCCAAGGCTTGCAGCGAGCGGGCGGACCCGCTTCTCGAGTGCTTCCCCCTGATAGGAAAATGCCAGCTCGGCACCCTGCTCGTGCAGCTTGCGGGCGATCCCCCATGCGAGCGACTTGTCATTGGCGAGGCCCATGATCAGGCCGCGCTTTCCTTCCATAAGTCCTGTCATGCGCCCTCTTGCTTCACTTGTCCTGTTGCATGCGGGCTTTCGCGGCGCGAGCCCGGTTATCGGCCTGCCCAACGAGATCCTGCTCTTCCGGCGTTTCGGCCAGAGCAGCGTTGAGTTCGGCCCCGATGACCATCCCTAGGCCAATCAGCCAAAAAAAGAAAAGCGTGATCATCACCCCGGCAAGGCTTCCATAGGTCAGATCGTAGAGGAACAGGTGCCGGAGCAGCTTGGGCAGCACTGTCGTCACCACCAGCCACCAGAGCGTGACGAACAGGGCGCCGGGCCATTTGGGATAGATTCGCGCGCTGTAGGCCCCCGGGGTCAGCGAAATGAACAGAAGCCAAAGCGCGCCATACAGGACCAGCGCGGGAATGAAGCGCGAAATCGCTAGAACATCGATCAGGCCGGTCGCTTCGGGCAGGAATGCCGTGACTGTTTCCATCACTGTGCCGATGGCTACCTGCGCGGTGATCGAAAGCAGGATGAGAATGACGGACCCGATGATGATGCCCGTCGACATCAGGCGGTAGCGCCAGAAGGCGTGAACCAGCCGCGTGCCATAGGCTCGCCGCAAGATATCGCGGATCGTCTCGACCAGACTTCCGACAGTCCACAGGCCAACGAGCCCGCCAATCCAGAGCAACCCGCCCGTCCGCGCTTCGATAACGGCATGAGCCACTGGCGAGAGCACATTGGCCACCTCGGGCGGCAGGGCCATCAGCACGGTGTTCACCGCCGCAGTGCGGTCCCTGGCTTCGCCGACCAGCGAAAACAGCGCTGCGCCCGTTATGAAGAACGGAAACAGCGCAATGAGCACCATGTAAGCGAAGTTGCCTGCATGGATCGTGCCGTCATGCACCGCGCCAGTCCACACCCGTCGCAGCACTTCAAGCGAGCGCAGGCGCCAGGCGCGGCGTGTGTCTAAGCCGGAAAGGCCGGCAGGCTGCCTCAGCGCGGCATACCGCCGCGCCTCGGGAGAAAGGTCTGTGACCGGGAGGAGCGGCTCGGCTTGGCCAGACTGCGTGCGCGCAGGGGCGTCGCCGGCCATGGACCTAGACCGCAAACCTGGCGCGCAAGTCGCGGCTATCGCGCCATCCCTCGAGGCGCGCCTTGAGTTCGGGGTCCTCAGTGGGGACATCCACCATCAGCGTGACCAACTGATCCCCGCGCTCGCCATTCTTGCGCGTGAAGCCGCGACCCTTGAGGCGAAGCGTCTTGCCGCTGGTGCTGCCCGGTGCAACGGTCATCATCACGGGCCCTTCCACCGTCGGAATGCGCACTTTTGCGCCCTCGATCGCCTCGTTCAGGCTGATCGGCACCTCGAGCAGGATGTTGTCTCCATCCCGCTCGAAATAAGGGCTGGGCATAATCTCGATGGTCACGATCGCATCGCCGAAGCCGCCGGGGCCCTGTTCGCCTTTGCCGCCAAGTCGGACCTGCTGGCCATCGACCAGTCCGGGCGGGAGCTTGAGGTCTATTGTCTTGCCATCGGCCAGCGTTACTCGCTGTGGCTCGCGGCGGGCCGCTTCGTTGAAGGGAACCTTGAGCGAATAGGTCACGTTAGCGCCTCGCGGAGCCGGTCGCCGCCGGGCCCCTGCACCAGCGCCGCCGCCCATGCCGCCGCGTCCACCGAACAGGCCTTCGAAGATGTCGCCCAGGTCGATGCCCTCGCTGCTGCCACCGCCAAAGCCTTCGAAGCCGTCATGACGATAGCCGCGCTGCGCCCCGGCAAAACCGCCACCCTGCCCACCGCCAAAGCCGAACGGGCCGGTCGGATTGCCGTCGGCATCGATCTCGCCCCGGTCGAACCGGGCGCGCTTGTCCTTGTCCGAAAGCAGATCGTACGCACGCGTAACTTCCGCAAAACGCTCTGCGGCGTTCGGCTTTTCGGCGTTACGATCTGGATGGAGTTCCTTGGCGAGCGCGCGATAGGCGGACTTGATGTCCTTTTCGCTCGCGGTGCGAGGTACTCCAAGGATTGAATAGGGATCTGCCATGTTCTCTAGCTAGGGTCGCGCCGGCTTACCCGCAAGGCTCGCTTTGCACTGACGCTGCACTGGGCTAGGGCAATGGGCTGCAATTTGAACGTGATCAGGAATGGACAGGATCCCAGCCGTGGCCGACGATACCAGCGACAACGCCATTCCCGCGCATGATCCTTTCGCCATTTTCGAAGCGTGGTTTGCCGAGGCCAAGGTCAGCGAGCCCAACGATCCGAACGCGATGGCGCTTGCTACTGCAACGCCGGGCGCGGCACCTTCGGTGCGCATGGTCCTGCTCAAGGGGCACGGCCCCGACGGCTTTGTCTTCTACACCAATTTCGAAAGCCGGAAGGGCGGGGAACTGGCGGCCAATCCCCAGGTCGCGCTGCTGTTTCATTGGAAGAGCTTGCGCCGGCAAGTGCGGATCGAAGGCACGATCAAGGAAGTGACGGCAGCAGAGGCAGACGCCTATTTCGACAGTCGTCATCCCGAATCGCGACTTGGCTCCGCGGCATCGGACCAATCGCGCCCGCTACCCTCGCGCGAAGCGTACATGGAGCGTGTGGAGGCACTGCGGGCAAGGTATCCCGATGGCTCGGTGCCTCGCCCCGCGCACTGGTCCGGTTATCGCGTCACGCCCCACGCCATCGAATTCTGGCAGGACCGTGAATATCGCCTCCACGAACGCCGCCGGTTTACACGTTTCAATTCCGGCGAGTGGACGAGCTCGCTGCTCTATCCCTGAGCCTCACCATGGATATGACCCGCAGTCCTGACCACGGCGATCTCAATCGCCGCGCGGCCTATGCCAGCATCGCAGTCGCTACATTGCTGCTGGCGATGAAGGGCTATGCAGTTGTCACTACCGGCTCCACTGCAATGCTGGGCAGCCTTGCCGACACGGTGCTTGATCTGGTTGCTAGCCTCGCAACGCTGCTGGGCGTTTGGATCGGCGCGCAGCCAGCCGATGCCAATCACCGCTTCGGCCATGGCAAGGCCGAAGCACTGGCGGCCATGTTCCAGGTCGTCCTGATTTCGCTCTCGGCGCTCGGGCTTGCCTGGCGTGCGGTGGACGAGTTCCTTGGCGGTGGACGCCCAGCCGAAGCGGAAGCCGGCATGGTGGTCTCGGTCATTGCGATCGCTGCCACGTTCCTGTTGCTTGGCTATCAGCGCCGCGTGATCCGGGCGACGGGAAGCCTCGCGATCGCAACCGACAACCTGCACTACTCCTCGGATCTTGTCCTCAATCTCGCGGTCATTGCCGCTCTGGCGCTCGATCATTGGTTGGGCCTTGCTGGTGCGGACGCCTTGTTCGCCTTCGGCATTGCGCTCTGGCTCGGCTGGGGCGCCTGGAGCGCATCCCAGGCCGCGATCGAGCAGCTGATGGATCACGAATGGCCGCTTGATAAACGCGAGCGCTTTCTGGCGGTCGTCGCCCAGCACCCCGAGCTCAAGGGCCTGCATGACTTACGCACTCGCACCAGTGGTAACCGCGATTTCGTGCAGTTCCACGTCTGGGTCGACGGGCGAATGACCGTGACCGAGGCACACCGTGTCATGGACGAGATCGAGGCAAAGCTGCTCGAAGCCTTCCCGGGCGTCGAAATCCTTATCCATCCTGATCCTGACGGACATGTCGACGAGGCGCCGCTTGGTGCGCACGATCTGCTTGCACCAGCGCCAGACGGTACAAGCCCTGCGCTGATGGCGCAGGGTGCGCCGACAAGGCGCTGAACGGATCTAGCTGGTTCGGGGAAACAGCGCGACAAGCTCGCCCAGTCGCGCGGTCACCGGATCGAGACGGTCTTCCTGCGTCTTTCCGAGCCGGACCACCACAAGCTGCCGCGATGGCGACACCAGCACATACTGGCCGAGGTGCCCGAGGCAGGCGAAGAGATCGCGCGGGCCGCGCTCTGCGAACAGAGCTGACTTGCCAGTCGTCGGCTTGCGATTGAGCCAGATCTGCGCGCCATACTGCGCCTCGCGCGGGGAAGGTGTGACCATGAAGTCGATCCACTGGCGTGGCACCAGCTGCGCGCCTGCCACTGCACCCCGGTTGCGCAGGAATTCGCCGAATCGTGCCCAGTCGCGGGCCGTACCATGGATCAGACTTCCACCGATCAACGTACCGGACGCATCGAACTCCGGCACCATCGAGCGCATGCCGACCGGATCGAACAGGCGCGTTCGCAGGTAATCCGCGACGGCGCGGCGGCGGCTCTCGGGGTCTGGTGCGGGGGATAGTACGCGCGCGGCTAGATCGGCGAGGATCACGCTGGTTGCGGTCGAATAGACCCACTTGCGTCCCGGATCGAACTGCAACGGCTGATCCTCGGCATAGCGCGCCATGGCATCGCGCCCGTCGAGGAACAGCATCCGCACTTCATCAGACTTCCACGGCGGCGAGATCGCTTCGGCATGGCGGAGGCCGGATCTCATCTGCAGTAGCTGCCGCAGCGTGATCTCGCCCCGCGGGTCCCCCGGGCGCTGCCAGGCAGGGATCGGCGCGGGCTCGTCCAGCCGCAGACGGCCATCGGAAATCAGCATCCCGATCATCACGCCGGTTATCGACTTCGCCATGGACCAGCTCACGAAGCGGGTATTCTCATGATATCCCGGCGCATAGCGCTCGGCGATCACGCGGCCGCCCTTCATGACGATCACCGAGCGGGTCTCTTCGGAATCCTTGTCGCTGAACAGCGCATCGACCCGGCGGGCAAGTTCTTCGCGCGGCACTCCGGGATTGGCTGCCACTGCCTTCAGCGCTTCGGCCGAAACGGGCGGCGGTGCGGGCGGCGTGGAAGGGCTGCAGCCGATCAGGGCTGGCACAAGCGTGAGCGGGGCGATAAGGGCTAGGAAAGGGCGGGCCATCAGGCGGCCAGCTTTTCTCCAGATCGACCCCGCATGGCAATGGCCAAACCACCAGCTTCGTCCAATCCGGCCTCTTCCTCCACGCAGCCGCGGCGGCGGTACCTGCACTGGGTCCTGTTTGTGATGGCCGTTCTTGCAGGCGCAGGTGCCTTCATGTGGCCGCAGGTTCGCGGCTATGCGATAACCGGGACAGCCTACGGCGCGCGCGTTGCCTGCTCCTGCCGCTTTGTCGGTGGCAGGTCGCTCGGCGATTGCCGCAAGGATTTCGAAACGGGGATGGATCTCATCACCTTGTCGGAAGATCCGGCAGCTCGCAGCGTCACAGCCCGATTTCCGCTCATCGCGCGGCAGACCGCAACTTACCGCCAGGGCTGGGGCTGCGTACTGGAGCCGTGGGACAATTGATGCCCTAGGCCATTTCTGCCCAAGGCGATGTGTCTTCTATCCAGCCGCCGCCTATCACCCTCTCCCCGTCGTAGATGACGGCCGCTTGCCCTGGGGCGACGCCGTATTCGGGTTTGAGGAAGCTGATCGTGCACGCGCCGCCCGCTCCGAGCGTGCCCTCGATCGTCACAGGTACCGGCTTTGCAAGTGAACGTACCTTGGCCTGGAGCGAGGCGCCTCCCGGCATCGCTCCGATGCGATTGGTTTCATCCAGCCTTGCCGATGCAACTGCCAGCATGGCTCTTGGCCCCACCATGACCCGACGCCCCGGTGCATCCAGCGCGGTGACATAGAGCGGTTCGCTTTGTCCGCCGATCTCGAGTCCGCGGCGCTGGCCCACGGTGTAATGGATCACACCGCGATGGGCTCCGAGCACTTCGCCGGTCGCAGCGTGAACAATCTCACCGGGTGCCGAGCCTTCCGGCCGCACCTTGGTGACGATCGCCGCGTAATCACCGTCCGGCACGAAGCAGATGTCCTGGCTGTCCGGCTTGGCTGCGACGCCCAGCCCCAGCGCGGCGGCCATCGCGCGTACTTCGGGCTTGGGCAGACCGCCCAGCGGAAAGCGCAGGAAGTCGAGCTGTTCCTCGGTCGTCCCGAACAGAAAGTACGACTGGTCGCGTGCAGGATCGACCGCGCGGTGGAGTTGCGGTCCGTCTGCTGTCGCGATCCGGCGAACATAGTGCCCTGTGGCGAGGCAGTCCGCACCAAGGTCGCGGGCCATCGTCAGCAAGTCCGTGAACTTGGGCCCCATGTTGCAGCGAATGCAGGGGATAGGGGTGCGCCCGACAAGATAGTCGTCCGCAAATCGCTCGACGACGTCCTCGCGAAAGCGCGATTCATGGTCGAACACATAATGTGCAATGCCGAGCCGATCCGCGACGGCACGCGCGTCGCGGATATCGTCGCCCGCACAGCACGCCCCCTTCCGGCCGGTCGCGGCGCCATAGTCATAGAGTTGCAGGGTCACGCCGATCACTTCGGCCCCGCTTGCCGCAGCCAGCCCGGCAACCACCGAACTGTCGACGCCGCCGGACATGGCGACGACGATTCGCCGTGGCTCCTTTCCTTGCGGGAGCGAAAAAAGTTTTGCAGCCTCGCGCTCGCTCAGCGGGAGCCCAGCCACAGCTTCAGACTCCTGACCAGGTGCCCGCGCAGTTCCATTTGTGCCCAAGTTGCTTTGCATTCCGGACCCATAGGACCTTTCGCGGGCAAGCGGCAGGTCAAAAAGCTGGGTCAATTGTCGCATCCCGATCTGCTCAAAACCTAACTCTTGGTGAAGGGGCGGTTTACCCTCCTTTATAGGACTGTGGGCTAGAGGGACGTCCATGGAGATGAGATTTCCCGATTCATGGCCGCAGGTTCCGGGCGATTCGCGCCTCGGGCTTCGTCCGCTTGGCTGGAGCGAGCTGTGTGCCCGGCTCGTAGCTGCGCACGACACGCGCCGCGTGCTTCCGGGCGCAGCGGCAGGATTGGTGATGGCCAGCAGTTCGGGTTTCGATGGCGGCGTGTCCGGCCCAAACGCAGCAAAAGGCTTCAGCTTCCATGAATCAGCCGCAGTGTTGCTTCGCAGCGTTGAAACGGATGGTGAAGGCCTTGTTAACCCCGCCCTTTCAGCGATTGGAAATGACGTAAGGGGCACACCGGGCCCAGCTCCCGAAGTCGCCCCGCAACGTCGACCAGACGAGAATTGTCATGATTGAAAACCAGAAGATCAAGCCCTCGCAAGTCATTGGCCCTCTCGGGGAGCCGCTGACTCTCGACAGCCTGCCGCCGCCCTCGACCACACGTTGGGTCGTGCGCCGAAAGGCGGAAGTCGTTGCCGCAGTTAACGGCGGCCTGCTCACGATCGACGAGGTCTGCGAGCGTTACGGGCTGACGCTCGAAGAGTTCGCCTCCTGGCAGCGGGCCGTTGATCGCTCTGGCATGCAGGGTCTGCGCGTCACGCGCATCCAGCACTACCGCGATCTGTACGAGCGCCAGCTCAAGTTCTGATCTTCCGGCCGCGTTGCGGCGTTGGAACATGTAACACAATGGCCGTCCCGGCATTCGGGGCGGCCATTTGTTTTGGCTTGCCCGAAAAGGCTGGCGCTTTCCGGAGTTTCGGGTTGCATCCCCGCCACGTTGGAATCATTTGTTCATGCGCTTCGTCGAGCCGCAATTGTCACTCGTCGGATGCTTCGCTAAGTCTTGAACGACGTGCGGCACAGCGAGGCTCCCCGCGCTTGCGGGAAGTGATATAGTTAGATAATACACTTCCGTCAGGGTGGGGATCAGCCCCACTCTCGGCTGTTCGGCGCCCGACCGGGACTAAGGCACGTGAACGACATGAATTACGAGACGACAATCAGAGCCGGGCTGCAGCCCGCCATCGAACCGGCCATCGGCGATGGTGATTTTGGGCAGCAGAGCGGCGGACGCGGCCGGCTTGTTATTGTCGCGGTGCTGATCGCGCTCGCGCTGGGTCTCGGCTGGTACTTCATGCACAAGTCTCCGACGGCGACCGATGCGGCCGCAGGCCGCAGCGCGCAGGCCCAGTCCGTCAGCGTGATCACTCCCGGCCAGACCAGAGTGACCGGATCGATCACTGCCAGCGGCACGATTGCGGCACGGCGTGAGATGCCGGTTGGCGTTGCCGGCGAAGGCGGCCGTGTGGTCAGCGTGCTCGTTGATGCAGGTGATTGGGTGCAGGCCGGACAGGTGCTCGCCGTGGTGGATCGCTCGGTGCAAGCCCAGCAGATCGCGGGTCAGGCTGCGAACATCGAGGTCCAGCGTGCCAATGCGCGGATTGCGCAGGCCAATCTCGACCGCGCTCTCAAACTTGTCGAGCGCGGCTTCATTTCGAAGGCTGATGTCGATCGCCTCATGGCAACGCGCGATGCCGCCGTTGCCCAGGTCCGGGTCGCTTCCGCCGCCCTCGATCAGCTTCGTGCCAGCACGGCGCGGCTGAATGTTGTCGCTCCCGCAGCAGGCCTTGTGCTCACTCGCGGGGTTGAGCCCGGCCAGATCGTAAGCCCGGGGAGCGGCGTGCTGTTTCGGATCGCCAAGGACGGCCAGCTCGAAATGCAGGCACGTCTCGCCGAAAACGATCTCGCCCGGCTGGCTGTTGGCCAGTCGGCTGACGTGACGCCGGTCGGCACCGACAAGGCATTCACTGGTCAAATCTGGCAGCTTTCGCCCACGATCGACGCACAGACACGCGAAGGCATCGCGCGGATTGCACTGGCCTATGATCGCGCCCTGCGTCCTGGCGGCTTTGCAAGCGCACAGATCCGCAGCGGCTCGGTCACCGCACCAGTACTGCCGGAATCGGCGATCCTTTCCGATCAGCAGGGCCCCTTCGTCTATGTGGTTGGGCAGGACAACAAGGTCGTGCGCCGAGCGATCAAGACGGGTGAGGTGACAGCGCAGGGCATTGTCGTGTCGGACGGCCTTGCGGGCAACGAACGCATCGTGCTGCGTGCGGGCGGTTTCCTCAACCCCGGCGATGTAGTCCGTCCGGTCACGGCGAGCGCTGCGGCGTCAGCCGGCCGCGCCGGCTCCTGAGCCGAGGTCGGCGCGCATGAACTTTCGCAACATCTCCGCTTGGTCGATCCGCAATCCGGTCGTTCCGATTGTCATGTTCCTCGGCCTTACGCTGGCGGGGATCGTGGCGTTCATGAGCATGAAGGTGCAGGACCAGCCGGATATCGAGTTTCCGCTGGTTATCGTGACCATTTCCCAGCCGGGCGCCGCTCCGACCGAGATCGAGAACCAGATTACCCAGCGTATTGAATCGGCAGTCCGAACAATCGCAGGTGTCGATACCCTGACCTCGACGGCCACCGAGGGTTCCAGCCAGTCGATGGTCCAGTTCGCCATCGGCACGGACATCAATGCCGCCGTGAACGAGGTCAAGAATGCGGTTGACCAGGTCCGTGGCGATCTTCCGGAAGGCATCCTCGAGCCACAAGTGGTCAAGGCGCAGACGTCGTCAGAACCGATCGCTTACTTTGCCGTGTCCGCCGATGACATGACCATCGAGCAGCTTTCGTGGTTCATTGACGATACGGTGCGTAAACGCCTGCTATCGGTGCCGGGCATGGCCGCAGTCGATCGCAACGGTGGTGTGAACCGCGAGATTTCGGTTACGCTCGATCCGATGCGGATGAAGGCCCAAGGCGTCACGGCCACGCAGATCAATGCCGCGCTCCGTCAGGTCAATCTCAATGCGGCCGGTGGCCGGGCAGAAGTCGCCGGCTCGCGTCAGGCGGTCCGGGTGCTTGGCAACGCCGCGAGTGCCTTCGAGCTTTCGCGTATGCAGGTCGGCATTTCGGGCGGCCGAACAGTTCGCCTTTCCGACGTTGCAGATGTGCGTGACAGCTTCAGCGAGATCACATCGATCGCGAAGAACAACGGCAAGCCAGTCGTCACTTTCAGCATCGCCCGCGCGCGCGGCCAGTCGGACGTCAGCGTGTTCGATGATACCGTGAAGGAACTCGGCAAGATCGAGAAGGAGCAAGGTGGCCGCGTCCATTTCATCCAGCTCTTCTCAAGCGTAGGCTACACCAAGGATCAGTACAAGTCATCGATGTCCGCGATGGTCGAAGGGGCTGTGCTCGCGGTCATTGTGGTGTTCTTCTTCCTGCGCGATTGGCGCGCGACGATCGTTTCGGCGATCGCCATTCCGCTGTCCTCGATCCCGACGTTCTGGCTGATGAGCATCATCGGCTTCACGCTCAACACGATGTCTTTGCTCGCGCTCGGTCTCGTTGCCGGCGTTCTCGTCGATGACGCCATCGTGGAGATCGAGAATATCGTCAGGCACATGCGAATGGGCAAATCGGCCTATCAGGCCGCCATCGATGCGGCCGACGAGATCGGCCTTGCCGTCGTTGCCACGACCTTCTCGATCGTTGCGGTGTTCCTGCCGGTTGCGCTTATGCCGGGGGTCTCGGGCCAGTTCTTCAAGAACTTCGGCCTGACCGTGGTCATCGCCGTGCTGTTCTCGCTGCTGGTCGCGCGCATGATCACGCCGATGGTCGCCGCCTATTTCCTCAAGGCTCACGGCGAGGCTGAACATGGCAACGGGCCATGGATGCAGCGCTACATGCGCGTGCTGGAATGGTCGCTCGATACGCGCGCCGTCACAGCCTACCGCGAGCGCTTCCCGCGGCGCTGGTTTCGTGCGCGGCTGCTTGATCACCGCCTCTGGATGATGGGTGTTGCCACGGGTGCGCTGGCCTTCACGGTCGTGCTCTTCATGGTCATTCCGTCTCAGTTCTTCCCGGAGACGGATGGTGACTTCAGCCGCATCGTCATCGAGATGGTGCCTGGTACCACGATCGAGCAGACCGAGAAGAAGGTCGACGAAGTGCTCGCGCTGGTAAAGGATGAACCCGAGATCGATGTTGCGCTGGAGCGCATCAACGAAGGCAATGGCCGCGTCTTCCTCGAACTGAAACGTGACCGTGCGCGTTCCAGCATCGAGTTCGAACGTGCAATGACCCCCCGCCTGCAGAAGGTCGCCGACGCACGGGTGAGCTTCATGAATCAGAATGGCGGCGGGCCTGGCGGCGGTTCTGGCCGCGCGATCAGCGTGATGCTGTCCGGTTCCGATCCCGAACTGCTGCAGAAGACGGCGCAGACGCTTGTCGAACAGATGAGCCAACTGAAGGAAGTCGTCGCACCGCGCATCAGCGCCGACTTGCGCCGGCCCGAGATCGTGATCACGCCGCACCTCGATCTGGCTGCCTCGCTCGGGGTGACAACCCAGCAGTTGAGCCAGGTGATCCGCATCGCGACGCAAGGCGAAATAGATCAGAACAGCGCGAAGTTCTCGCTTTCTGATCGTCAGGTCCCAATCCGCGTCAAACTGCCGGTGTCTTCGCGCCGTGATCTGACCACGCTTGAGAACCTGCCAGTGCCGACCATCTCTGGTGGCTCCGTCCCGCTGTCGCGCGTTGCGACCATCGGGTTCGGTTCGGGACCGACCAGCATCCAGCGCTATAATCAGAATCGCCGGGTGTTTGTCGGCGCTGACCTGCCCCCGGGTGTGGTGAAGGGCACGGCGGACGCCGCGATCAAGGCGCTGCCGATCATGAAGAACCTGCCGCAAGGCGTCTCCAATGCCCCGGCCGGGGAAGACCGCTGGCAGCAGGAAATGCTCACCAACTTCCTGGTGGCACTGGCTGCTGGCGTGTTGCTCGTGTTCTCTGTGCTCGTGCTGCTTTACCGCCGGTTCATCTCGCCGCTGGTGAACATGGGTTCGCTGTTCCTGGCACCGCTGGGTGGTCTGCTGCTCCTGCTGGCGACCGGACAGGCACTTTCGCTGCCGGTGTTCATCGGCGTGCTGATGCTGTTCGGCATTGTCGCCAAGAACTCGATCCTGCTGATCGATTTCGCGATCGAGGAGATGGCAAAGGGCACGCCCAAGCTCGACGCGATCATCGAGGCCGGACACAAGCGCGCCCAGCCGATCGTGATGACCACTGTGGCAATGATCGCGGGTATGGTGCCAACAGCAGTTTCTCTTGGCGGCGATGCCGGTTGGCGCGCTCCCATGGGTATCGTCGTGATCGGTGGTCTGGCGCTTTCGACCTTGCTCACGCTGCTGCTCGTTCCGGCAGGCTTCAGCCTCGCGGACGGACTGGAGAAGCGCGTGGGACCATGGATCGGCCGTCGTGTGCTGTCCTACGACCCGCGCGAGGCAGCGCGTGAACAGCACGGGCATGCGACGGGCGAGGCCTTTCCGGCGGAGTGACCGCGACGCCAAGGGTATCAGCCACCGGCCCTGCCGCCGTCCAATCGGCCATCGCGCGGCAGATTGCTGATCCGGCGCGCCGTATGCGGTTTATCGCCGCGGCACTGCTCTTGTTGATGGCTGCCCTGTTCCTCGCAGCCAGGCAGCTTGAAGTACACCATGCCGGCTGGGGCTTCCTGCGCGCCTTTGCTGAAGCGGCGATGGTGGGCGGCCTCGCCGACTGGTTCGCGGTAACCGCGCTGTTCCGCCGCCCGCTCGGATTGCCGATCCCGCACACCGCGATCATTCCGGAGAACAAGGATCGCATCGCAGACTCGATGGCCTCATTCCTCAAGGCCAATTTTCTGACGCCACCTGTCGTCGCCCGCCGGCTCCGCGGTCTCAATGCCGCGAACGCTGCCGGCCAGTATCTTGCCAATTCGCGTCCGGGCGAAAGCCGTCTCGGCGCAGGCGCTGCCAGCCTTATTGCGGATGTTCTTGAATCCCTCGATCAGGAAAAGCTTGGCGGCTTGGCCAAGGCAGCGTTGCGCACCAGAATCGAGCGACTGGCACTCGCGCCGCTGCTTGGAAACCTGCTCCAGGCGATGATCGCCGAGGGGCGCCACATGCCGCTGATCGAGGCGCTGATCCGCCGATCGGCCGAGGCGCTGGAGGCCAACGAGGATCTCGTTCGGCGGATCATCTATGACAAGGCCAACACGATCGTGCGCTGGACAGGCCTCGATGGGCGGCTCGCCAATGGCATTCTCGATGGGCTCTACAAGCTCCTCGCCGAAACCGTCGTCATCGAGGATCACCCGCTTCGCCGCAAAATCGAGGAGAGCCTTGAAGCGCTCGCCGAGGCCCTGGTGAACGACCCCGCCATGCATCGGCGGGTGGAAGCGATGAAGCGCGATGTGATGGCCAACCCAGCCTTTGCCGCTTGGCTCGACGGCCTGTGGGAGCGCGGCAGGGCGCAACTGCTTGGGGCTGTCCGCCACAGTGGCAGCGGGCACAGCGGAGGCAGCGATCGCATCGGTGCCTCGCTGGCGGAGCTTGGCCGCGCCCTGCAGCACGATGCGCGGCTGCAACTGCTGGTGAACCGTTTTGCCCGGCGCACGGTGGTCGGCATCGCGACGCGTTATGGCGAGGAGATCGTCCGGTTGGTCTCGGAGACGGTGCGGCGATGGGATGCCCGCACTGTCACGGACCGGATCGAGGGTGCGGTGGGACGGGATCTCCAGTTCATCCGCATCAACGGCACTTTGGTCGGCGGGCTTGTCGGCGTGGCAATCCACGCAGTAGATGTCGCTCTATGAACGCACCGGAACTCTCGACCGACCGCCTCGATCTCTGGCGACCTGCAGCGCGCGATCATGCCGCGCTCGTCGATCTGCTTTCGGACGAGGAAGTACGCCGTCATCTTGGCAGCCGGCCAACCGGCGCGGTCGAGGAGTTCAACCGGCTTTGCCGCAATGCCGGCTCATGGGCACTGTTCGGCTACGGCATCTTCACCTGCCGCGCCCGGGGTTCGGACGAGGTGCTGGGCATCTGCGGCGTGTTCCATTCCTGGCGCGGTTTCGGCAAGGGCCTCGACGATACGCCCGAGATCGGCTGGATCTTTGCTCGCAAGACTTGGGGGCAAGGCATTGCGACAGAAGCGGCCCGGGCTTCGATTGCGTGGTTCGATGCGGCATTTCCGGGTCGGCGCATCGCCTGCATGATCAATGACACGAACCTGCCGTCGCTTGCGGTCGCGGACAAGCTTGGCTTTGTCCGTTACGACGAGCAACCGGACGCCGGCACTGCTCTCGTCCTGCTGGAGCGCGTTCCCTAGCCGACGAAAGCGCGCTCGATCACATATTCGCCCGGGTGCGAGTTCGCGCCTTCGGTGAAACCGAAGCCTTCCAGCATTGCCGCGACTTCCTTGATCATCGTCATCGATCCGCAGAGCATGACGCGGTCGTGCACGGGGTCGAAGTTCTTGGGTTCGCCGAGCGAGCCCTGGAACAGCGTCCCATCGAGCATCAGACCCTCGATGCGCTTGTTGGTATGGAAGGTCTCGCGCGTCACGGTCGGGATATAGGTCAGGCGCTCGGCTGCCATTTCACCGATCAGCGGATCATCGGCAAGGCGCGCCTCGAGCATTTCGCGATAGGCCAGGTCGGACACGCCGCGCACCGAATGGACCACCGCGATCTGTTCGAAGCGGTCATAGATATCGGGGTCGCGGATCAGCGACATCCACGGTGCAAGGCCGGTTCCCGTGCCCAGCAGGAAGAGGCGGCGGCCCGGGAGCAGCGCGTCGGCCACCAGCGTTCCCGTGGGTTTGCGCCCGAGGAAGATATGATCCCCTTCCTTGATTTTCTGGAGGCGCGAGGTGAGCGGGCCATCCGGCACCTTGATCGAGAGGAATTCCAGCACCTCGTCATAGGCCGGTGAGGCCATCGAATAGGCGCGCAGCAGCGGACGGCCATTATCGCCCATCAGCCCGATCATCACGAATTCGCCCGAGCGGAAACGGAAGCTTGGCGGGCGGGTGATCGTGAACGAGAACAGGAACTCGTTCCAGTGACGCACTGAGACAACCGTCTCGACCGAAAGGCTGGCAGTAGGCTCAAGGGGGAAGTGGTCGGGCATGCTGCGGCCCTCCGTGGTGGGCAGCGGCGCTGCCGGATGGGTGACAATCCGTCTTTACAGAATGGCTGTCAAATTGATTTCACACCCGACCCGAGGGCAGGCGCGAGGCGATTGAGAAGGATCAGTGGCCTGACGGATCCGGGACGAAAGCCGGAGGCGCGGCCTCGCTGGCGAAGCGCCAGGCGGAGAGATAGGCCAGCTTCACGATCTTCGTCATCTTGACGTAGTTGATCCGGTCGGCGGTATCGGTGGTGTGGTGGTAATCGGGGTGGAAACCGGTGTTGAACCACATCGCCGGCACGTCTTTCAGAACAAAGGGAAACTGGTCGCTGCGGAAGAATACGTTGAGTGCGTTCTCGTGGTCGAACCGGTCGTCGAGATCGAGCCCGACGCTGCGGTTGGCGGCCTGAACGGTGCGGTTGAAGTCCGGGCTGTAGGTTGCGCCGATCAGGTTCAGCCGGTTGGTCGTATCCTTCGGAATCTCGATCAGGCCGGTGGTCTGGTCACTGGGTTCCTCGTTGCGTCCGATCATGTCGAAATTGATCATCGCGCGAGTCGTCGCGAGTGGGCGCAGTGGGTGAGCAGCCATGTAGTAGCTGCCTAGCAGCCCGCGTTCCTCCGCCGCGAACACGGTGAAGAGGATCGAGCGCTTGGGCTTCACCGCATTGGCCATGAAGGCGCGCGCCAGCGCGACGACGCCGACAGTACCCGACCCGTTGTCGTCCGCGCCGTGCCAGATTTCGGCCCCGTTGCTGCCGTCGTGATCGTGGTGCGCGCTGATGATCACTGTTTCCGGAGCAAGCGCAGGGTCCGAACCCGGCAGCAGGCCGACAACGTTCGCGGAAACACCGCGGGTGCGTGATGTGTTTTCGTGGTGCAGGCTGACGGTCGTATCGGCGAGCAGGCGCGATTGCGGCGCGACTGTGCTGTCGATCGCGGTTTGCAGGGCCGACGCCGTCATGCCGGCCTTGGCGAGCAGTGCTGCGCCGACCGTATCGGACACAGTGAGCACCGGAATGCGCAGTTCGTCATCGAGCAGCGCCTGACCGGGCAGCGGCGGGACGCGCTTGGCGCTGCCGCCAATGCGGGTGTAGCGCTCGAGGTTCGAGGGGTGCTTGCGGTTCGGTTCCGCCACTACCAGCACGGCGAGCGCGCCGTGGGCCTGGGCGTTGAGGGCCTTTACGCGGTTGGTGGCATGGCGGGTATTGCCGGTGCCGTTGAAGCGCGAGGCGGGGTCATTCTCCTGCGGCTCGTGCTCGAAGACGAGAACGATCTTCCCGCGCACGTCGATGCCACGGTAGTCGTCGTAGCCGACGCCTGGTGCAGTAATCCCGTAACCGGCGAAGGCGAGCGGGGCGGACAGGTCGATATCGTCGCGATAGCCGCCCAGCACTTCAGGCGCCTTCCAGCTCTGCTCCGCCGTGCCGAGGCGGAGGGTGAGAGAATTGGCAGCCGGGTTGGGGCGGTATTCAACCAGCGGAACAGTCTGGTACCAGCTGGCCGCGCCCTTCGCATCGGTGGCGGCGGGCTGGAGCCCGGCCTTGGCGAATTCGGCGGCGATCCATTGGACTGCGGCATCGTCGCCCGGTTGCAGCGACATGCGTCCTTCCAGTGCGTCGGATGCGATGAAGGTGAGATCTGCGCGCAAGTCCGCCTCGCGGATCTTGTCATAGCCTGCCTTCTGCGGGGAAGGAATTGGCGCGAGCCCGGGCGCTTCGGCACATGCCGCGCCCGACCACCCCAGAATTCCAAGTGCAGCGCCCCATGCCGCCTTGCGCATAGCTGATCCCCCCCGACGAGTGTCTGGCCGTTGAACCGAACGGATCGCCTTGTCCATTGGCCCTTGGGGGAGTCGCTGCGAATTTAGGTCAAGTTGACACAGTTGACACAGTCCAGAGAGAATACGGCGCAACCCGGCGAGCAGGCCGAAAAACGGGCGGATGGCAGTGGCGACGGTGGGGGGCAGGCAGGGTTCCGGGCCATGCCTTGAGCATACCCCGGCCCGCCCCCTGTAGGACAGGACCGATCAGTTCCCTGCGTCGATCAGCGCCTGCACCTTCCGGTAGAACGCCTCGCGCGCATCGCCCTCGGGGCCCTTGGTGGCGCGGGTCCAGTCGGCGTTGCTGGCGATCACCAGCCGCCGTTTGGGGTCGATGAAGATCCCCTGCCCGAAGATGCCCTGCGCGGCGACTGTGCCGTCGTCATAGGTCCACCACTGATAGCCATAGCCCTTGCCCGGCTCGCCGATGTCCTTCTGCTTGTGGGTGGCGGCGGCAAACCAGTCAGCGGGCACGATCTGCTGACCGCCCGCCCCTTCTCCTCCAACATGGCCATTCGCGAGTACGAACAGTCCCATGCGCGCAAAATCACGCGTCGCTGCCTGGAGGCAGCACCCGGCGATTTCATGCCCGGTCTTGCTGAGCAGCCAGGTCGCCTTGGCTTCCATGCCGGCGGGCTTCCAGATCTTCTCCTCGAGATATTGCGCGAGGGGCTTCCGGGTGGCCGACGAGACAAGCACCCCGATCAGGTTGGTCTCGCCCGTGTTGTAGTGCCACACAGTGCCCGGCGGATGGGCGCGGGGCAGCTTCCGCATGTAGCTGACAGTCGCATCCATGCCCTTCTCGGGCTCGGCATTGTTGAACGTGGCGACGTCGGACTTGGGATCCTCGTAGTCCTCGTTCCAGCGCACGCCGGAGCTCATGGTAAGCAGCTGTGCGATGCTGACGTCGTCATAGGCCGAGCCGCGCAGATCGGGGATGTACTGGCTCACCTTGTCGTCAAGGCTCTTGATGTAGCCATCCTTGATCGCAGCGCCGACGAGCGTGGACGTGAAGGACTTGGCGACCGAGAAGCTGGTCCAGCGGCCCTTGGCATCGAAGCCAAGCCCATAGCGCTCCAACCTGATCTTGCCGTCCTGCACGATCACCAGCCCCGCCGCGCGCTGGCTCGCCATGTATGCATCGATGCCCGGCACATTGAGCGGCTTGCCTGCAGGCAGCGGGAGCGGCTTGTCAGAAGGCGCGATTTCATGCGCCTGCGCGAGGATGGGCAGACGGTCCATCGCGCGGAAGGCGGCGTCGCGCTGCGGGACCGTCCACATCAGGACGTCGCGGTTGGTGGGCAGGGCGGCAAGGAGCCCCCGCGTTTCGGCATCGAGACTGGCGTACCAGCCAAGCCCGCCCAGGCCCGCCAAGGCCGCCACTGCCAGCACGATTGTCCGTTTGCGCATCCTAACCCCCGCATCTTGTTGCTTTGTGCGGCAGGTTAGCAATGCGCCTCGCTCTGTCCAGTGGACGTCAGTCCGCGAGCCAGTTGCCGTGGAAGCCCGGCGGGATGCGGCAGGGGATATGAACCGTGGCAACGGGCGCTGCCGCGATGTCCTGCGCATCGAGAATCACCAGATCGGTGGTTTGCGAAGCGGCATCGATGACATAGCCCATCAGCCAGCCGTCTCCTTCCGGCGCATCCGCGCTGCGGGGAACGAACACGAACTCGCCCGGCACCTTCCCGGGTCCGAAATCGCGCATGGTGCGCGCCCCTGTTTCGAGATCGAGAGCGAAAATCGGCGCATCGCCGATGAAGTTTTCGGGGTTTGCGGTCGCGAGGCCCATCGACCAGACATAGCGATAGGGCTGACCGAAGAAGCGTTCGTCCGGACGGGGAAATTCCTGCGGCGCGGCATCGATGGTCCGGCGATGCACCGTGCGGGCTTCGGGATCGATCGTCCAGCGTTCCAGCCCGAGCGGCTTGCCGGCGGGACCGTCCACGAGGCCGCCCTGTCCGGGTTCGAACATCGTTTCGTAGACGCACAGATCGACCACGACCGTGCCATCCGCCGCCTCGAAGCTGTTGGCGACGTGAAACACATAGACTGGATCGACCTCGCACCAGATCACGTCATCCGCACCGCCATCGTGGGGCAGCAGGCCGACGCGGGCCTTGTGGTCCGGGTTCCAGCGGTACGGGAAGGTGGCGCCGCCGATGACTGCGTTCATCGAGAAGGTCACGGGCAAGTCGAACACCAGCGTGTGGTTCGCGGTGATGCTGCATTCGTGGATCGAGGGGCCATGCTCGACCGGGATTGCTACTTCGCGGGTGACTTTGCCTTCGGGCGAGACGCGGATGTACCACACTTTGTCGTGGACCGTGCCGGCATAGGTGATGGCGTGAAGCTCACCGGTTCGCGGGTCCTCGTGGGGATGAGCCGTGAAAGGCACGCGCAGGGTGCCTTCGAGATCGGTGTAGGTCACGGTTTCAAGCTCGTAGGACAGCTCGACCGGGAAGCTGCCGGCCTCCACGAGTGCGTAGGTCTTGCCGCGGTGCTGGATCACGTTGGTGTTGACCGTGTCGAAATCAGGCGAGAGGCGCGGGCCCGGAGCGGCGGCGGGGCCACCCGCAGCTTCAAGCTTCTGCGAGCGGACATAGCGATTGCGATACCATTCGGCCTTGCCGCCCTTGAGGCAGACGCCGTGAACCATGCCATCGCCGACGAACCAGTGGTGGCCGCGTGGATCGGGTTTGAACGGGTTGGGCCCGATGCGGACGTAGCGGCCCGAGAGTTCTGCAGGGATCGTGCCGGTGACGGCAAGCTCGGTGATCGTCCGTTCTTCGGTCACCGGTGTGTGGAGGCCCGAGAGGAAGGTGTGGCGGCGATCGGACGGCTGGCGCTTGCGATTGAAGGCGGCGACGGTTTCCACGCCCTTGGTCACCACGCTGCGGATGGTGTTTTCGACGATGCTTGCCACGTGTCGGAACTCCCCGTAGATGTTTATGCTGTAAACATAGAGGCAATGGTAACAGTGTCAACATCGAATCTGGAGCAGCGCGCCTACCATCATGGCGATTTGCGCGCGGCTCTTCTGGCGGCGGGGCTGCGGGCTCTGGAAAGCACTGATATATCGAATATTTCATTGCGGGGACTGGCCCGCGAGGTGGGGGTGTCCGCCACGGCAGTCTATCGCCACTTCCCCGACAAGCGCGCGCTGATGGAAGCCATGGCGCGGGAAGGGCTGGCGCAGCTTGGCCAGATGCAGCAGCGCGCGGCGATGGAGGCGGGAGACAAGGCCTTCTCGGCCACCGGGCGCGCCTATGTGCGATTTGCGCTGGTGAATCCGAACTTGTTCCGCCTGGTTTTCACGCACTGCCCCGTGCGCGGAGATGGTTTGCCGGAGGGAAATCTGGCCGCAGACATGCTGCTGGACAGCGCTGCGCGGTTCACCCGTGGCGACAAGGTGGCGGCACGCCGCTTCGCCTTGCAATCATGGGCGCTGGTGCACGGCCTCGCGATGCTCATGCTGGATCAGCAACTGCCTGCCGACGAAGCCCTGATCGATCAGGTGATCGACGGATCAACCATGTGGACCGCGGCGTCCTGACCAGCTCCTCCGACTGGACATGAAAAAGGGCCGGAAGGTTTCCCCTCCGGCCCCGTTTCCTTGAGTCTGCAGGAGGTCCCCGCCTGCGCGGAGACGCTCTTCAGGCGGCTTAGAAGTCCATGCCGCCCATGCCGCCCATGCCGCCACCCATCGGGGGCATCGCGGGCTTGTCTTCGGGCCGCTCGATGATCGCGGCTTCCGTCGTGATCAGCAGGCCGGCAACCGACGCTGCGTCCTGAAGCGCGGTGCGCACAACCTTGGTCGGGTCGATGACGCCGGCGGCCTTCAGGTTCTCGTAGGTGTCGGTAGCGGCGTTGAAGCCCTGGGTTTCATCGCCTTCGCGCAGCAGGTTGCCCGAAACGACCGCGCCATCGTGGCCGGCGTTTGCGGCGATCTGGCGAACCGGGGCCATGATCGCCTTGCGGACGATGTCGATGCCCTTGGTCTGGTCGTCGTTGGCGCCCTTGAGGCCGGTGAGGACCTTGGTTGCGTAGAGCAGAGCGGTACCGCCGCCGGGGACGATGCCTTCCTCGACCGCAGCGCGGGTGGCGTGAAGCGCGTCGTCAACGCGGTCCTTGCGCTCCTTCACTTCGACTTCCGAAGCGCCGCCGACCTTGATCACGGCAACGCCGCCAGCGAGCTTGGCCAGACGCTCCTGGAGCTTCTCGCGGTCGTAGTCGCTGGTGGTGACTTCGATCTGGGCGCGGATCTGTTCGACGCGGGCCTTGATCTCGTCAGCCGAACCGGCGCCGTCGACGATCGTGGTGTTGTCCTTGTCGATGGTGACCTTCTTGGCCTGGCCGAGCATCGGGAGCGTGACGCTCTCGAGCTTGATGCCGAGGTCTTCCGAAATCATCTCGCCGGCGGTCAGCGTGGAGATATCGCCCAGCATGGCCTTGCGGCGATCGCCGAAGCCTGGAGCCTTGACGGCAGCAACCTTGAGGCCGCCGCGCAGCTTGTTGACGACGAGCGTGGCGAGCGCCTCACCCTCGATGTCCTCGGCGATGATGAGGAGCGGACGACCCGTCTGCACCACGGCCTCGAGAACGGGAAGCATCGCCTGGAGCGACGAGAGCTTCTTCTCGTGGATGAGGATGTAGGGGTTGTCGAGCTCGACCGTCATCTTGTCCGGGTTGGTGATGAAGTACGGCGAGAGGTAGCCGCGGTCGAACTGCATGCCTTCGACGACATCGAGCTCGAACTCGAGGCCCTTGGCTTCCTCGACGGTGATCACGCCTTCCTTGCCGACCTTGTCCATCGCCTCGGCGATCTTCTGGCCGACTTCGACGTCGCCGTTGGCCGAGATGATGCCGACCTGGGCGATTTCAGCCGAACCGGCAACCGGGGTCGAACGACCCTTGAGGTCTTCGACGACCTTGGTGACGGCGAGATCGATGCCGCGCTTGAGGTCCATCGGGTTCATGCCGGCGGCAACCGCGGTCATGCCTTCGCGCACGATCGCCTGGGCGAGCACGGTCGCGGTGGTGGTGCCGTCACCGGCGAGGTCGTTGGTCTTCGAGGCCACTTCGCGCAGCATCTGCGCGCCCATGTTCTCGAACTTGTCCTTGAGCTCGATTTCCTTGGCGACCGAAACACCGTCCTTGGTGATGCGGGGAGCGCCGAAGCTCTTGTCGATCACGACGTTGCGGCCTTTGGGGCCCAGCGTGACCTTGACGGCGTCAGCGAGGATGTCGACGCCGCGCAGAATGCGTTCGCGGGCGTCGCGGCCGAACTTTACGTCCTTGGCAGCCATGATGGTTTCCTTTGAAAGAGAAGAAGTTGGGGGAGAAGGTCCGGCCTGATCAGCCGATCACGCCGAGGATGTCGGCTTCCTTCATGATCAGCAGGTCTTCGCCGCCGACCTTGACTTCGGTGCCCGACCACTTGCCGAACAGGACGCGGTCACCGACCTTGACGTCGAGCGGGGTGATCGTGCCGTTCTCGGCGCGGGCGCCCGAACCGATCGCCACGATCTCGCCCTCGGCGGGCTTTTCCTTGGCGCTGTCGGGGATGATGATGCCGCCGGCGGTCTTTTCCTCGGCTTCGACGCGGCGCACGAGCACGCGGTCGTGCAGCGGACGGAAGGTCATGGGTATCTCCCTTGTTCCATGATATGAAATGGCACTTGGCACTCTCAGGGGGAGAGTGCCAGCACCGCGCATATGGGTGGGGGCAGAGGGGGCGTCAACCTCGGGGCCGCAAGTTTTTTATGCGGGGAGGAGTCCCAACCGGGCACGGCGGTGCCAGCGCCACAGCAGAAGTGCGGCCACCACGGTGAGACCGACAGCGAGGCCGATCCACACGCCGAGGCCCTGGAGCGGTGTCATCAGCCCGAGCCACAGCGCGGTGCCGATGCCGGGAATCCAGTAGCCGAACAAGGCGATGCCCATCGGCACGCGGGTATCCTGAAGCCCGCGCAAGAGCGCCGCGCCAACCGCCTGCGCACCGTCGAAGATCTGGAACGCGGCGGCGACGACCATGTACTGTGTCGCAAGCTGGACGAGCCGCGCGTTGGCGGGGTCCGCCGGATCGATATAGGCGGCGAGAATGAGGTTCGGGAAGACCAGCATCAGCGTTGCCATCAGCGCCATGAAGCCGATGCCGAGCACCATTGCGACCTGACCCGCCCGCGCGATGGCGCCCTTGTCGCGCGCACCAAAGGCGAGGCCGACGCGGATTGTCGCCGCCTGGGCAATGCCGAAGGGCACCTGGAACGTGAATGCGGCGAACTGCAGCGCCACGGTGTGCGCGGCGAGCTCTACTTCACCGATGCGGCCCATGAGGAAGGCCGCGCCGTTGAACATGCCAGCCTCGGCGATGATCGTCGCGGTGATGGGCAGGCCGATGCGCAGCACATCGACGAAGCGCACCCAGTCCGGTCGCCACCAGCGCCCGCCGAACCGGTAGCGCCGGAGGCGGCGGTCACGGCGGATGACAATCACATAGGCCGCAAGCATGCACGCGCTGGTGATGATGCTCGATATGGCCGAGCCGGTCAGGCCCAGAGCGGGCGCGCCGAAGTGGCCGAAGACGAAAGTGTAGTTCCCAAGCGCGTTGACGCCGACGGCAAGGCCGTTGATCGCGGTGCCGATCATCGGGCGGCCCAGCGTGGAAACCACCGTGCGCAGCAGCGCGGCAAGCACGGCGGGGACCGAGGCCCACATCAGCACGCTGAGGAACGGCACAGCCAGCGCGATGACGTCCTCGCTCTGGCCGGTCAGGCGCATCAGCGGGCCGCCCAGCATGCACACGCCCATCGCCCCGACACCAGCGATGACGCCGGCCCAGCCGGCCATGCGCACCGTGCGGCGCACTTCGCGCACCGCATGTTTGCGTGCGCCGATCTCCGCAGCGATCAGCGGTGAGGCCGCTCCGACAAGGCCGGTTAGGCTCCAGATCAGGAGCCCGAACAGCGAGACCGACAGCGCCGAGGCAGCCAGTGCCACCGGACCCAGCCGGGCGACGAAGATCACGTCGACCGCGAAGACTGCCATCTGCAGCAGGTTGGCGCCCACGAGCGGCGCAGCAAGGCGCATGGTCGCGCGCCATTCATCGCTCCAGCGGGTCGGTGGGCTTTCGAACATTGCCGCGCCATAGGCGGAGTGGCGCGCAAAGAACAGGTGTTGTCGGTCCGAGGCTGCGCCCCTACCCTTCGGCGCGGATCGGGGAAGGGCTGTGGGAATGGCGACGCAAGGCATGCAGGGGAAGCGCAGCGGAAACGGCGCAGTGACGGCGCTGGTTGCGCTGCTCGGCCTCGCGCTACTGCTCAATTTCGTTGATCGCGGCGCGATCGGCGTGGCGGCTCCGCTGATGAAGGCTGACCTCCATCTCACCGCCACCCAGTTCGGCGTCGCCGTTTCGGCGTTCTTCTGGATATACGGCCCCGCGCACCCTCTTGTCGGGTGGCTGGTGGACCGGGTTTCGGTCTACCGCCTGTTTGCGATGGGCGTCGCGCTGTGGGCGCTCAGCACCTTTCTGACCGGCTTTGTCGGGGGCCTCACTGGCCTCATCGTGCTGCGCATGATGCTGGGGGTGGGGGAAAGCTGCGGTTTTTCAGGCAGCTCCAAGATGATCGCGCGCCATGTTCCGCCGGAGCGAAGAGGCCTTGCCAACGCGGTTGTGGCGGCCGGCATCGCGCTGGGGCCGGCCGTCGGCACTCTGGCGGGCGGCGCGATCCTGGGCGGCTGGGGCTGGCGAGCCGTCTTCATCGCCTTTGGCGCGGGCACGCTGCTGTGGCTGGTGCCCTGGCTTGTGGTGGTGCGCGACTTGCCGCAAGGCAGCGATCCGGAACAGACCGCTGCGCCGACCCCGTACCGCGTCCTGCTGGCGCAACCTGCGCTGTGGCTGATGGGCCTATGCAACGCGACGGCGAACTTCTGTTCCTTCTTCGTCATCGTGTGGCTTCCGCTCTATCTCATAACCAGCCGAGGGCTTTCGATATCGACCATGGCGGCGTTCGCCACCGCGACTTACGTGGTGCAGGCGCTATCTTCGCTGGGCTGGGGGCAGCTTTCGGATCACTGGATCCGGCAGGGGCGTGACGAAGGCACCGTGCGCCGCCAGATCGCGATTGCCGGACAGATCGGCATGGCGATCGGCGTGCTCGGGATCGCTTATGCAGGGTCGCCAGCCGCAGTGCTCGCCTGGCTCCTGCTGACAGGTGCGGCGATGGGCATCGGCCCCACCATGGTCTTCGCGCTGGGCCAGATCTATGCCGGGCCGAGGCTCGCCGGGAGCTGGATCGGCTGGCAGACCGGCATTGCCAGTATTTCGGGCATCTTCGGACCGATCGTGACGGGCGCGATTGTCGATGCAACCGGCTCCTATGTCGGGGCCTTCGTGTTCGTGGCTGCGGTGAGCACCGTCGGCGCTCTGCTGTTCCAGTTCGGGCTGCCACCGGTGCGGCAGATCGATCTGGCCTGACACAACCTCAAGCGAGCGGGGGCGCCCATGAATGAGGGCGCCAACGAAAAAGAGCGGACCTTGCGGCCCGCCCTCTTCGTGCATGGTGGTGAGCCGGAGCCCACCACAGTGCAATTCGAGATTACTTGATCTCGACGGTGCCGCCAGCGGCTTCGATCTTGGCCTTGATGTCTTCGGCCTCGGCCTTGTTGACACCTTCCTTGATCGCCTTCGGAGCGGCTTCCACCAGGGCCTTGGCTTCGGTGAGGCCGAGGTTGGTGATCGCGCGGACTTCCTTGATGACCTGGATCTTCTTGCCGCCGTCGCCGGTCAGGATGACGTCGAATTCGGTCTTCTCTTCGACCGGAGCAGCAGCTTCGCCGCCGCCCGCGGGGGCAGCAACAGCAACAGCAGCAGCGGCGCTGACGCCCCATGCTTCTTCGAGGGCCTTGGCGAGGTCAGCGGCTTCGAGAACGGTCAGCTTCGAAAGTTCAGCGACGAGATTGGCGATATCGGCCATGATGATAACTCCTCAATGTGGTTTGCCCAAATGCGAAAATTCTTGGGCGACAGTTTTGGAAAAACAGGTCTGTGATTGCAGTCGCGCTTACGCGGCGTCCTTCTCGGCGTAGGCAGCAAAGACGCGGGCCAGCTTGGCCGCCGGAGCGGTCGAGAGCTGGGCGATCTTGGTCGCCGGAGCCTGAATGAGGCCGATGAGCTTGGCGCGCATCTCGTCGAGCGAGGGCATCGTGGCGAGAGCCTTGATACCATCGGCGTTGAGAACGACGCTGCCCATTGCACCGCCAACGATTTCGAGCTTGTCGTTGGTCTTGGCGAAATCGACGATGACCTTGGCGGCCGCCACCGGATCCGCCGAGGCGGCGATGCCGGTGGGACCGGTGAAGAGGTCGATAACGCCCTCGTACGCGGTGCCCTTGGCGGCAATCTTGGCCAGACTGTTCTTCGCAACCTTGAACGAAGCGCCCGCCTCGCGGACCTTGATGCGCAGGGCGGTGGACTGGGCCACCGTCATGCCGAGGTTGCGGGTGATGACCACCGCGCCCGCCTCGTTGAACACCTCGGTCAGGAAGGCGACCGATTCGGCTTTCTGCGAACGATCCATGCCATACTCCTTCACATGTGACCGGACGGGGCAAACCCCGAACGGCCGGCTACAATGTCCACGGTGCACCGAAGCGCACCATGGGCGAGTCCGTACAATGGGGAAGGAGAACGCGCAGATTTGCGCGTCGGGCCATGGTGTTCCACTCGGGAGCGGACCATCAGGCCATGGGCGCCGAAGCGCCCGGAATCTCTTTTCCCCGTCTAGGCTGGAGATTAAGCAGGAAGCCTGCACCAGCTGTCTCGGACGGATGAACCACGAAGCAAGCCCCGCGGGTCGGGCTGCGCATTGGCTCAAGTGCGCAGAAGAGTCAAGCAAAGCAAGGCAACGCGCCGCTCGGCAAGGCCTGCCGCGGTTGACAATGCGGCCCTCTGCGCCTATCCGGCCACCTCGCCCACCACTTCGAGCAAGGCCGTCCCATACGCGGGGGAAGGCTCAGGAAGGAAGCGGTCCGGGTTTCGTCTGACGCGATGATGCCGAATGCCACCGGGAATCCAGTTGGAATCCATGGGTGGCGTTTCGTGTTTCATGCTCAGACGCCACACGCCGCGTGTGGTTTTCGCCGGTCTTCCTGCCGGCCCGAGTACAGACAAGAGGCTGACCCTTTCATGGCTACCAAGGCAACTCCCTCGGCCAAGCCGGCACGCGCCGGTCTGAAGAAGCGCATCCGCAAGATCTTCGGCGACATCCACGAAGTGGTGCAGATGCCGAATCTGATCGAGGTCCAGCGCGAAAGCTACGAGCAGTTCCTGCGCTCGGATCCGGCCACGGGCTATGTCTCGGGTCTTGAAAAGACGCTGCGCTCGGTCTTCCCGATCCAGGATTTCGCCGGCACCGCCAGCCTCGATATCAAGGAGCGCGACGGCTATGTGCTCGAGGCGCCGAAGTACGACGTCAACGAGTGCCGCCAGCGCGGGATCACCTACGCAGCGCCGATGAAGGTCACGCTCAAGCTGGCCACCTTCGAGGTCGACAGCGAGACCGAGACCAAGAGCCTCATCGATATCAAGGAGCAGGATGTCTACATGGGCGACATCCCGCTCATGACCGACAACGGCACCTTCATCATCAACGGTACCGAGCGCGTCATCGTCAGCCAGATGCACCGTTCGCCGGGCGTCCTGTTCGACCATGACCGCGGCAAGACGCACTCCTCGGGCAAGTACCTGTTTGCCGCGCGCGTCATTCCCTATCGTGGTTCGTGGCTCGATTTCGAGTTCGACGCCAAGGACATCGTCAACGTCCGCATCGACCGCAAGCGCAAGCTGCCGGTCACCGCGCTGCTCTATGCGCTGGGCCTGAACGGCGAGCAGATCCTCGACTTCTTCTACGACAAGGTCGTCTGGGCGCGCGCTGAAGGCGGCTGGAAGGTGCCTTTCGTGCTCGATCAGTGGCGCGGCACCAAGCCGACGTTCGACATCGTCGATGCCGCTTCGGGCGAAGTCGTGTTCCCCGCCGGCACCAAGATCAGCCCGCGCGCTGCCAACAAGGCGGCCAAGGACGGTCTGCAGAACCTGTTGATCCCGACCGAGGAAATCTTCGGCCGCTATGCCGCCAAGGATCTCATCGACGAGAGCACCGGCCGCATCTGGATCGAAGCTGGCGACGAAGTCTCGCCCGAGAACCTCGAAGTGCTCGACCGCGCCGGTGTCGATGTGCTCGAGCTGCTCGACATCGACCACGTGAACACGGGTCCGTGGATCCGCAACACGATGAAGGCCGACAAGGCCGAGGACCGCGATCAGGCGCTCTCGGACATCTACCGCGTCATGCGCCCCGGCGAGCCGCCGACGCGCGAAACGGCGGAAGCGCTGTTTGACGGCCTGTTCTTCGATCCGGACCGCTACGACCTTTCGGCGGTGGGTCGCGTCAAGCTCAACATGCGCCTCAGCCTCGATTGCCCGGACACCATCACCACGCTGCGCACCGAGGACATCCTCGCCGTGGTCAAGGAACTGGTGAACCTCAAGGACGGCAAGGGCGAAGTCGACGACATCGACAACCTCGGCAACCGCCGCGTGCGTTCGGTGGGCGAACTGCTCGAGAACCAGTACCGCGTCGGCCTGCTGCGCATGGAACGCGCGGTGAAGGAGCGCATGAGCTCGGTCGACGTCTCGACCGTGATGCCGAACGATCTGATCAACGCGAAGCCTGCGGTTGCCGCAGTGCGCGAGTTCTTCGGCTCGTCGCAGCTCTCGCAGTTCATGGACCAGACCAACCCGCTCTCGGAAGTCACCCACAAGCGCCGTGTTTCGGCGCTCGGGCCGGGTGGTCTGACTCGCGAGCGCGCCGGCTTCGAAGTGCGCGACGTTCACCCCACGCACTATGGCCGCATCTGCCCGATCGAAACGCCGGAAGGCCCGAACATCGGTCTGATCAACTCGCTGAGCACGTTCGCGCGCGTCAACAAGTACGGCTTCATCGAGACGCCGTACCGCAAGATCGTCGATGGCAAGGTGACCGGCGAGGTCGTCTATCTCTCGGCGATGGAAGAGCAGAAGCACACCGTGGCGCAGGCCTCGGCCGAGCTCAACCCGGACGGCTCGTTCGCGGAAGAGCTCGTTTCGGCACGGCAGAACGGCGAATTCGTGATGAGCCCGCGTGAAAACGTGACGCTGATGGACGTCAGCCCCAAGCAGCTGGTGTCGGTCGCCGCCTCGCTCATTCCGTTCCTCGAAAACGACGACGCCAACCGCGCGCTGATGGGCTCGAACATGCAGCGCCAGGCGGTGCCGCTGGTCAAGGCCGACGCACCCTTCGTGGGCACCGGCATGGAAGAGACCGTGGCGCGCGATTCGGGCGCGGCGATCTCGGCGCTGCGCTCGGGCGTGGTCGATCAGGTCGACGCGACGCGTATCGTGATCCGCGCCTCGGGCGATATCGAACCCGGCCAGTCGGGCGTCGACATCTACCGCCTGCAGAAGTTCGAGCGTTCGAACCAGTCGACCTGCATCAACCAGCGTCCGCTGGTGAAGGTGGGCGATCTAATCGAGAAGGGCACGATCATCGCCGACGGTCCCTCGACCGAGTTCGGTGAGCTGGCGCTCGGCCGCAACGTGCTCGTCGCGTTCATGCCGTGGAATGGCTACAACTACGAAGACTCGATCCTGATCAGCGAACGCATCGTGAAGGAAGACGTCTTCACCTCGATCCACATCGAGGAGTTCGAAGTCATGGACCGAGATACCAAGCTCGGGCCGGAAGACATCACCCGCGATAT